>JAQUWM010000004.1 GCA_028692885.1 Acetobacterium sp.
AATTTAAACATTAAAACAAAACTGCTAACATCTTTCATTCTTATTGCACTACTAGTCGGTGTTGTTGGCTTCATCGGCATCCTGAACACCTGGTCGCTGCTACAATCCGATCAGGAGCTTTATGAAAACATGACGGTACCTATTTCCCAGGTGGGCCAAATATCAACCGCCTTTCAACTAATGCGGGTGAACCTTCGGGATCTAATTCTTGCCAACGATTCTGCTCTGATTGAAACCCTTAATAAAAAAATTGCTGATGATCAATTAAAAATTGATCAATTGGCTGAGGAATATGCAAAGTCGATTCAGTCTGACGATATGCAAGAGGTTTTTGAAACCTTTGAATCAGCCCGATCCGAATACAATAAACATCTTGATTCACTGATGAACCTGGCTTCCCAGAACCAAGATAGCGAAGCCTTTTATCTGATGAACCCTGATGCGGCGGCCGGAAAGGCCACTGCCGCAATGCAATCGGCGATTGATAATCTGACTACCTTGAAGCTTGCCGATGGGTTGGCCAAATCGCAAAACAATCTCGACCAAGCTGCTGGTGCAACGACAACCATGGCCATCATTATGGTGATCAGCATGATTTTAGCCGTTGCGCTGGGGTTATTACTAACCGCGTTAATCTCTGGACCGCTGCGAAAAGCCAGCAAGATGATCGATGAAATGAGCAAGGGTCATTTTGGTCACCGTTTGAATATGAATACCCGAGACGAAATCGGAGCTATGGCCGCTGCAATGGATACCTTTTCTGACGAACTGCAACAGGTTGTCATTGCTACTATGAACCAGATTTCTGAAGGCGATTTGTCTGCTGATCTTGTGGTTAATGATTCACAGGATGAGTTAACCCCAGCCCTCAAAAAAACCATTGAAACGATCCGTTATCCGTTCCCTAATTGCTGAGGCAAACGCTCTTTCTACCGCCGCCGTGGAAGGCCGTCTCGATACCCGGGGACATGCCGATCACTTTAGTGGCGGTTTCCGTGAAATTGTAACTGGTGTAAACAACACCCTCGATGCCGTTGTCGGTCCCCTTAACGTAGCCGCTGAATATATTGAACGAATCGGCAAGGGTCAAATTCCACCTAAAATTACAGATGAGTATTACGGTGACTTCCGTGAAATTAAAAACAACCTGAATGCCTGTCTGGATGGATTAGGCGCCTTGAAGATAGCTGATCACACGCTTAAATTAATGAACCATAACGATTTGAGCCAACCGATTGAAGGTGAATTTGATGGTATTTTTGGAGAAATTTCTAATTCCATCAACGGCGTTCACGCTCAGCTTGGTCGAATTGTCAATATTTCCACCAATATCCGCAATGGTGATTTAAGCGATCTGGAAATGCTCCGCAGCATTGGCAAGCGCAGCGAAAATGATCAGCTGCTGCCGGCTCTTCTGGGCATGATCGAAACCATTCTAATGCTGGTTGAAGAAACTCGAACCATGGCTCAGATTGCCATTGACGGCGATTTAAACAACCGTGGCGATATCACAAAATTCCGGGGCGAATATGCAACCGTGATTGAAGGTTTTAATCTCACCCTGGATGCCATCATTGATCCGATTCAAGCTGCTTCAGTAACACTGAATGAGCTGGCTGAGGGAAATCTAAATATTGCCATGAAGGGCGACTTTAAAGGTCAACACGGCAAAATAAAAAATGATATGAATCGAACCATCGATTTCTTAAAAGGTTATGTCAGTGAAATAACCGACACCCTTGAAGAAATGGGTCGCGGTAATTTCGATCTGGAAATTACCAACCTCTATTGTGGCGATTTCCTGGCGATAAAAAAAGCCTTAAATGATATTGCTGCTAATTTAAGTACCACCCTATCCGACATCAATGTTGCGGCCAGTCAGGTGGAAATCGGCGCCCAGCAAATATCGGACGGCGGTCAGGCCTTGTCTCAAGGTACTACTGAACAGGCCAGTTCGATTCAGGAACATGACCGCTTCCATTGAAGAAGTCGCTTCAGAAACCAAACGCAATGCCAAAAACGCCAACGAAGCCAACGAGCTGGCTATCAACGTTCGTACCAATGCCGAAGTTGGCAATACCCAAATGGTTAAAATGGTTGCCGCCATGAGTGAAATTAATAACTCTTCCAACAATATTTCTAAAATCATCAAGGTGATTGACGACATTGCTTTCCAGACTAACATTCTGGCCCTTAATGCCGCTGTCGAAGCTGCCCGGGCCGGTCAACACGGCAAAGGCTTTGCCGTGGTTGCCGAAGAGGTTCGGACTTTGGCAGCCCGCAGTGCTGAAGCCGCCAAGGAAACCACTGGTCTAATTGAAGGTTCTATCGATAAGGTCGAAGTTGGAACCCGGATTGCTGATGAAACGGCCGTTAGTCTGGCCAAAATTCTTAACCAGATTGAAAAAGTTACTACCCTGGTGGGCAACATCGCCCGGGCATCCAACGACCAGGCTTCTGAAATCGCCCAGATCAATCAGGGCGTTGAAGCGGTTTCTCAGGTGGTTCAAACCAATTCCGCCACAGCCGAACAAAGCGCCGCCGCCAGTCAGGAACTATCCGGTCAGGCCGAAATGCTAAAACAAATGGTAGACGCTTTTAAATTGAAAAATACTAAAAAACCAAAAGCCAAAACAGCTGCTGTTAGCGCCGAAATGGCTCCCGCTTTACGTACTTCCCAATCAGAAATAATCTTAGATGATCGGGACTTTGATAAATACTAAAACCACCAAATAAAAAATCCTGTCTAAGCTATTCACAACTTAGACAGGATTTTTTGTGTCTTGATTTTTTATCTTCAAATAAATTATAACCCTCTTAATACATTTAGTCACTCACCTTTTCAAAACCATAAGCTCCCAAATGACATCCTATCAAGTCAATAGTTTTGCAAAATCGTTGTACCGCGTTCTGGCCTTTTTCTGGGCCCTGATCCGAGCCTTGTTAACATCATGATAATTGGCGATCAGAATTGCCACAATGTCAGCATCAATTTTGTTATCGTCCACCATTTGTTTGAGAACTTCAATCACCTTTTCGTTTTCCATTCCTTTGCGATAGGGTCGGTTCTCCGAAACAGCCGTAAAAATATCTGCCACCGCCATGATCCGGGCTCCCAGAGACAAATCTGATCGCTTCTTTTTAAAAGGATAACCCGTTCCGTCGAGCCGTTCATGGTGCATTGAGGCAAAGTCATTGATTTCTTCAAATCCGGCGATTTGAAACAGCAATACATAGGTGTGATAGGTGTGTTCTTTTATCACCGTAAATTCAGCTTCGGTTAGTCCAGCCGGTTTTTCCAGAATTTCGGTAGGCACCATCAGTTTGCCGATATCATGGATATAACCAGCTGCCTGAATTTTCTTGCAGGTTAACTCATCACATTTTAAGTGCTGAGCCAACCGTTTAGCTACTGCCGAAACCCCTTCGCTGTGAACCGCAGTAAAGTTGCTCCGAAAATCAATTACCCGGGCAAAAAGCTTGGTTATCCCAATTAATTCATCGATATCCAAACGCTGATCCTGGAACTTGATTTTTTTATAGTATCGCCGACCGTTAGAAATAGACTCCAGATCATACCAGAAAAACTCCTTTTCTTTTAACTGTTCAAAGGCTTTTACATAGTCCGGATTAAATTTTCGTCCCGAGGCGTTTGCAATTTTTTCGAAAATTCGATCCTTCTGATTAATGATCTTATCGTCTCGGGATATCAGCGTCGCAATCCGATCTGCCAGATGGATAAGATGACTTTCCGGCATCACCGCTTCGCCGCAAAACCTGAGACCTTCCCCATCATTCCAATCCACATGGTGAAACTTGATAACTCTGGCTATTTCCGTAAACTCGCGATAATCTTTTAGGAGCAGCCATCCAATCCGGGCGTGCTGATGAGGATTTATGGCTTCAAACTTCAACGCATTTATCCTTTCCTGCATGCTTAAGCCACCAATATCATGTAAAACAGCAGCAACGCAGACTTCATTCAGTTTCTTTTGATCAAAGTTCAACGCTTCCCCCAGGTTATTGGTAATATAGGCAACAAGACGTTGATGATGATTTAATTCTGGGCTTACCATATCCGAAGCTCTTGATAGTTGAAGGGTTAACGCTAATAAAGAAACCATTTTTTTCCTTTCCGGTAAAGTATCCGTTTTTTAATAGTATCTTGATATGATAGCATATTTTTATTACGAATGTAACCTAAAACACCATCATTTTTTAACGGGACTAACTTTTTTCTAAAATACTTAAAAGAACTAAAAGCTGGGTTTATTTTACTCACAACTTTTATCTTTTGCCTGCGATCTGGCTACCTTGACAATAAATTTAGACTAACATAAATTTTAGTCTGGTAAAAACGGTTATAAAAACATATACTATCGATAGAAATTAAGTTTAGCGCATACGAGGAGAAATATTTATGATCATTGATTTAAGAAGTGATACCGTCACTCAACCAACCCCGGCGATGCGAATTGCCATGGCCAATGCTCCGGTGGGAGACGATGTTTATGGCGATGACCCCACTGTCAACCAGCTGGAAAAACTGGCCGCCGAACTGCTGGGCAAAGAAGCTGCTCTGTTTGTGCCCTCCGGTACTTTTGGAAACCAGCTGGCGATTATGACCCATACTCAGCGAGGAAACGAGGTGCTAGTCGGCGATGCCAGCCATATCCTGATGCATGAGGTCGGTGCTGCTGCGGTACTATCTGGGGTTCAAATCAGAACCTTCCCCGTTTTCGATGATGGCATCGCTGTCGAAAAGCTGACGCTGATGCTCCGGGGCGATGATATCCACTTCCCGGATACCGGCCTGATCTGCATCGAAAATGCCCAATCTTGTGGTAAAACTATTCCGCTTTCCAATATGGAAGCCGTATATGCTCTCGCCCAATCACAAAATATTCCAGTCCATATTGACGGTGCCAGAATTTTTAATGCCGCCCTTGCCCTGGGCGTCGAGGCTAAAGAAATTGCGGCTCAAGGTGATTCGGTAAACGTCTGCCTTTCCAAGGGACTATGTGCCCCAGTAGGATCACTGCTGCTGGGAACCGCAGGTTTTATAAAAAAAGCCCGAAAAAACCGAAAACTGATGGGCGGAGGGCTCCGCCAGGCGGGAATCATCGCCGCCGCCGGTATTATCAGCCTGACTGAGATGGTCTCCCGTCTGGAAGAAGATCATCAAAATGCCCGTTACCTGGCCAACCGCCTGGAAGAAATCGACTCCTGTTCGGTTCGCCGGAATCGTTTAGACATTAATATGGTCTTTTTTACCCTCCCGGAATCGGTGATTGCCGAAGCCACTCTGGTAGCTGGTCTGTTGGAAAAAAATATTAAAATCAGCGGACAGGAAGATGGCGAGTACCGATTTGTGACCAATCACGGTGTCAACTCTGACGACATCGACTGGGTCATTGAAAGCATGAAGACGCTTGTTTCCCGTTACGCCTGATTTTTTTCGATTATTTTCATGAGCGAATCCATCAAAATCCTTTTATAGTTGGGCTTGACATGGTATACTAAAATCACTACAAATGGAGGATTCTTTATGACAACCACTTTCTACGGTAACCAAGGTGTTGTGAACAGCATCATTCTTGATCTGGAAACCGATTTCGAAAAACAATTGAAATTCTTAAACACCATTAAATTCACCGATGACTTCAAGCCTGAATGGCTACCGGATATTGTCAAAATAAGCTTTATTATTGAACCGCTGCTGGGGCAGTTTGGCAAACCTAATCTGGTCATCATTGCCGAAGAAAAAAGCCTCCAGCGGCATGTAATTTTTGTTGAATCAAAAATTTCGGCTTATGATGATGCATCGGAAAAACTAAATATAAAACTTTTCCCCAATAAATATAAAGATGTCGGTGATAAATTGAATATCCGTCTGGCTCTGATGTACCGTTTGGCTAAAGCTTATCACCATCAAAAAGATGGCGGGTTTATTGAAGACGTCGACGAGGCTTACAAACTTTATCACGACCTGCCTAAGGTTTTGAAGAAACCGGTCATGATCCAACTCTGTATTGATAAATTTGGATATAATCCGGATTTTTTATTTGTTGCCATGACTAACGACCCCATTGACATTGAACCCTTTAAGAATGCCAACTTTCTCCCCCCCATTGGTGTCAGTGGCTGGCGCGCTGAAAAACAATCGTTTGGATTGATCTCTTTCGCCATGCTTGAGGAACAAAAATTGATTGATCCTAAAAAGGGATACTATCGTATGTCAAAAGAAAATGTTTTGCACCTGCCGGCTGAAACCGGTTCCAGCAATAACGACCCTACCATTCGAACGATTGTATTGGATCAATGGCAGCCGGATTTAAAGCTTAATCTGGAAGAGTTTTTAGTATCGCTTGGAGATCGACTCACTACCAGTAAGGTCATCACCTTTAATGGTTCCTACAGCATTAAAGCCGAAGACGGACGAACCCTGGTGAAACTTTTTGCTGACAAAGAGAAAATGTACATTACCCTGAGAAATGACAATATCCCGATAGCTTTTAAAGATAAACCACGGATTAAAATTGGCGTCGGTCTCAATGCCAAATCCTTTGTTTTAATCTATTCGGGTACCGATGACCTCACCGGGGATCATTACAATAAGCTGGCCATGGAACTTATCGAAATTATTGTTAACTTTATTGAACAGTAATTAGCCGGATTTTGTCGGGTTATCCATCAATCTCTGAATATCAATCAAAGCAATTGTTTGCCTTTTCTTCCCGATTAAGGTGCTACAGACACTTGCTTTTTTTATTGCTTGACTATCTTTGACAGGATAATCATTTTGACTTAAAAGAGATCTGCCTGTATAATTAAAACGATACCCAAAGTCGGAATAAAAAGACTGGTTTTTTATTCCGACCCAAATCCCGTAAACAAAGGATGAACAGATGAAAATGAATAAACAAGCAACTCAAATGAAAAAAACTGACTCCATTCACTTTAAACTGCTGATTATCCCCCTATTTTGTGTTTTTATGGGCATCGTTGCCATTGCAGCCGTATCTTCCTATTTAATTCGAGATAGTCTGTTGGAAGAATTAAAAAATAATGGTTTTAAAACTTCGCAGCGATTTGTCACACAACTGGAAAACAATGCCAACGCCATTGAAGCTTTGGCAGAATCAACTTCTGGGGTGACATCTGAACAAAGTGAAAAAGTTAAAAAAGAATTCAGTTACCAATCCCAGATTGATAAAATGGCTGATGATGAAAGCATTGTTTATATCGCAATCATTGACAAGAATGTTATCGACATTGCCGACAGTATCAAAGAAGACATCGGAATCGATTATTCTGACGAGGAAGATATGAAGGCTGCTGCTCAGGAAGGAATTGCCTCGGCATCGGAATATTACTACGAATTAAAGGGCGCAACTGTTTATGAAGTTCTTTATCCCTTGACAATTAATGGTGAGCTTGTTGGTGCGATTGACATTGGCTACTCTATGGACAACGTATTTACAGCAGTCACTAACAATATTCTGCTGATTGCTGGTATTGGCTTACTGGTGTTTTTAGTTCTAACGCTAATCCTTTATAAACTTTCACAGTCGATCACAAAACCAATCTCAGGTGTGAACCAAATGATCCAGGAAATGAACCAGGGCTACTTAGGGATCCGGCTGAATATGAAACCGACTAATGAAATTGGAGAAATGGCCGTTACTTTGGATAACTTTGCTGACAATCTTCAGTTGGTTTTAATCGGAGCTCTGAACCAGATTGCCGCTGGAGACTTGTCAGCAGAAATTCAACCCCAGGGTCCCCGCGACGAAATAACCCCGGCACTTAAACAGACGATCGAAAACATTCGCCACCTGATCGCCGAAGCCAATCGCCTCTCTGCCGCTGCGGTGGAAGGACGACTGGATACCCGCGGAGATACTGCGAATTTCCAAGGTGGATTCAAAGCAATCGTTCAGGGTGTTAATGATACCCTGGATGCTGTCATTACTCCTCTACATGTAGCCGCTGACTATATTCAACGGATCGGCAATGGTGAAATTCCCCCTAAAATAACGACCACCTACCAGGGTGATTTTAATACTATAAAAGATAATATTAATGCCTGTATTGGCGGTCTGGGCGCTCTCGAAGAAGGTAATCGGGTACTGGCACAAATAAGCGCCAACGATTTCTCCCAAACAATTAAAGAAGACTATTGCGGCATATATGCTGAAATTTCACATTCTATCAATCAAATCAATGATAAGATGATCTACCTCATGGATATTATCAATCATATCGCCGCTGGTGACATGTGTGATCTGGATGACTTAAACGCCATCGGTAAACGCAGCGACAATGATCAACTGATTCCTAGTCTCGTCGGTATGATTCAAAATATCGTTATGCTCGTTGATGAAACACAATCAATGACTAGGATTGCGGTTGAGGGTGACCTCAATCATCGTGGTGATACATCTAAATTTTCAGGCGAATACGCTCGATTAATTGAAGGTTTTAATGCTACCATGGATGTGGTTATTGATCCTATCCGGGCTGCTTCGGCAACGCTAAACCAGTTAGCTCAGGGTAATTTAAAGATTACCATGGATGGTGATTTTAAAGGACAGCACGGAAAAATAAAAGACGATATGAACCGTACCATCAGTTTCCTCAAACAATATGTAGACGAGATAACTGCTACCCTCGAACAAGTTGGTCAAGGGGATCTGAGTCAGGAAATCACCAACCATTATCGTGGCGATTTTATTGCCATTAAATATGCCATTAATGATATAACCACCCACCTCAGCACTGTCATGGGCGACATTAATGAAGCTGCCGGTCAAGTCGAGGCGGGATCGCGACAAATTTCCGATGGCGGTCAGCAATTATCTCATGGAACCACTGAGCAGGCCAGTTCTATTCAGGAGCTTAGTGCCTCGATTGAAGAGGTGGCGGCCGAAACAAAACGAAATGCTGTCAACGCCAACGAAGCGAATAACCGAGCCATCGAGGTTCAAAACAATGCCAAATCCGGTAATGAGCAAATTAAAAAAATGGTCACTTCGATGGCTGATATTAACGAATCGTCTCATCATATTTCAAAAATAATTAAGGTTATTGATGACATTGCCTTCCAGACTAATATTCTCGCTTTAAATGCGGCCGTTGAAGCCGCCCGAGCCGGTCACCACGGCAAAGGTTTTGCCGTAGTAGCCGAAGAGGTTCGCACCCTAGCAGCAAGAAGCGCTGAAGCAGCCAAAGAAACCACGATACTCATCGAAGATTCGATTACCAAGGTCGAAGCTGGAACAAAAATTGCTGCTGAAACTGCCGATGGTTTAAAAGAAATACTCAATCAAATCGAAAAGGTCACCAGTCTGGTTGCCAGCATTGCCCGCGCCTCCAATGATCAGGCCTCAGAAATCACCCAGATTACCATCGGCCTGGATCAGGTTTCTCAGGTAGTTCAGACTAACTCGGCTACCGCTGAAGAAAGCGCTGCCGCCAGTCAGGAACTGTCTGGTCAGGCCGAAATACTCAAAGAAATGGTCGGAGCCTTTAGACTAAAAAAGGCTGCTTCACCGAAAACGAAACCGATTCCAAGCGCAGAAGTATTCGATGAAAGGGTTGCTTCCCGGGAACCAACGATTGTTCTAGATAATCTGGATCAGGATAAATATTAATTTTTTTATCCACCTTTTAGTGATGCGTGGTATAATTAAAAAAAATAAATATAATTAACGATTGGAATAACTGCCGATGGAAGAATTTTTTGCCACGAATAGCCAACAACAAATTCTCAACCGCATTTTTTCCCTGAATCTTGGTCTTTTATGCATCCTAAATATTGACGGATGGTTTGAAACGGTCAATAATTCCTGGGAAAAAACCTTCGGATACTCTGCCGAAGAACTGTCAAATACAAATATCATCGATTACGCTCACCCCGACGACCGCGATGCCACGGCTTTTGTTTTTTCGGAACTGCTGCATGCCAATCATCGACTTACCTTTTCTAATCGTTTTCGTTCTAAAGACGGCACTTACCGATATATTGACTGGGAGTTCAACCGCCATGACAACTACGCTTATGTAGCCGGAACCGACATCACCCACACAAAACTTTCTGTAGCAGGACTTAAAGCGGTCAAAAAGCATCTGGAAAATAACCACTCCCATTGTTCAGACAAGAATCTCTGCCCAACCCGCCAGAAAATCCTGGTCGTTGACGACTCGCCGCTCAACACAAAAATAATGGAAAATGCTCTGATTGAAGACTATGAGGTTCTAATTTCTCACAACGGCAAGGAAGCCCTATCGATTTGCAATTCCAATGATCCTCCCGATCTTATCCTATTGGATGTTATCATGCCTGAAATCGACGGTTATGAGATTTGCCGACGGCTGAACCGGAGTGAAAAAACGAAAGATATTCCGGTGATCTTTCTAACTTCGCTGACCGAATCCAAGGATATTGAGTTCGGTTTAACGCTTGGTGCCATCGATTATATTACCAAACCCTTCAGCGTTCCGATTATCAAGGCGAAGATCAAAAATCATCTGGCTTTGAAATATTATCAGGATACCCTAAAAATCAATACTGATGTGGACCAGCTAACCCAGATCGCCAATCGAAGACGTTTCGATGATACCATGACCAAGGAAATAAAAAAAGCCAAGCGAACTGGAACCATTTTATCTGTTCTTTTACTTGATATTGATCATTTTAAGTTTTACAATGATACCTATGGCCATTTGGAAGGGGATGCCTGTCTTAAAAAAGTAGCGACCACCCTGGCAACCACCCTTAAGCGCCCCAGAGATCTGGCTGCCCGTTGGGGTGGCGAAGAATTTACCTGTTTACTCCCCAACACCAATACTGAAGGCGCCCAAAACGTCGCTGAAGCCTTGCTAAAAGCCATTCAAAATTTAAGCATCCCACATGAATCCTCTCCGGTCAACGATGTTGTCACCGTTTCGATTGGGGTCATCTCTTCAAATCCGATCGATGAGAACTCCTTTGAAAATCTATTAAAACATGCCGACGAAGCCCTTTATCAGGCTAAAGAAACGGGAAGAAACCGAATCGTCGCCTGGCATGAGAAGATTGAAGCGATCGAACCCTATCTATAAAAGCTAACCGCCGCTAATATTTAGTTGTGGTTAGTTTTTTAATGCAAAAATACCGACAGCTGTTCGGCAATCTACGTTTGATAGCGCCAGACAAATGTCGGTATAATTTTAACAGGTCGACTCAATTCTGATTTTTTAGATTATTTTTGGGGGATTTATACGCCAATACTGTCGGATCGGCTTACCGGTACCTCAAAACTCGATAGCATCCATTTAGATCTTTCTTGACTTAAGCATTCCCTCTGGAACCAGGTTTGACCAGTGCGACTTGACCGGCTTTACAGACAGGACAGTCATCGGGGTCCCAGGCGGTGATTTCCAGTTTGATGGCGGAGTAAATGGGCATGTTGATTTCAACCCCGGCAGCGCGGCGGTCGGCGATGCAGGCCACACCAAGGACGACGGCGCCCAGCTCTTCGAGCACTTTTTTTGTTTCAATGGTGGATTTTCCGGTGGTAACGACATCTTCGGTGATGATGACTCGTTCACCGGGTTTGATTTCAAAGCCGCGTCGCAGTTCCATCAGGCCATCCTTACGTTCAGTAAAAATGGATTCTTTGCCCAACTGTCGGCCGATTTCGTAGGATACGATGACCCCACCCATCGCGGGACCCACCACCTTATCAATTGCCAGCGCTTTTAGCTGCTCAACAACCGGTGCCAGGACCTTGGCGGCAGCATCCGGAAAACGCAGTACCTTGGCGCACTGAACATACTGGTCGCTGTGTTTGCCTGATGACAGTAAAAAATGACCTTCTAAAAAGGCATCGGTTTCTTTTAATACTTCTAATACTTCCTGACTCATATTATTCCTCATTTCTTATAGTAATTTCAGATCGCTTGGGTTAATTCATTTTGTTATAATCTATTGCTCGTTATTTATTACCCAAGCTATAGCTTATTAAACAATTCCCCGGACTTCGCTGATATTGGCCAGTCCTTCGTTAATGCAATAGGCTTCTAAACCTGCAATGATCTCGATCGGTGCCATCGGGTTGTTGAAGTTGATGGTACCGATTTGCAGACAGGTTGCCCCGGCCATAATAAATTCCAGCGCATCTTTCCAGTCGCTGATGCCACCCATGGCCATTACCGGAATTTTCACCGCCTGACAAACCTGATGGGTCATCCGCAGGGCAATGGGTTTCACCGCCGGGCCGGAAAGACCGGCATAGAGGTTGTCAAAGATAACCTTTTTCTTTTTATAATCAATGGCCATTCCCTGCAACGTATTAATCAGCGATATCCCCTGGGCACCGGCGGCTTCACAGGCCCGGGCAATGTCGGCGACCGCTTCACCATTGGGCGACAATTTGACCATAATCGGATGGCGGGAGATCTCCACCACTTTTCTGGTGATCTCGCCAGCGGTTTCGGCCTTGATGCCATAGGCCATTCCCCCGGCTTTGACATTGGGACAGGAAATGTTCAGCTCAATCAGCTGGGCATCTATGGCATTCAGTTTTTCAATCGCGGTGAGATATGATTCTTCATCCTTGCCGCCGACGTTAACAATGGTAACCGTATCAATTTCTTTAAGATGGGGCCATTCATTTTCGATAAAGGCATCGATTCCCGGGTTTTCCAGGCCAATGCTGTTCATCAACCCGGCCGGGGTTTCCCAGAGCCGCATCCCGGTGTTTCCGGATTTGGGTTCTAAGGTCAGCCCCTTGGAGCAGAGGCCACCGAGTTTAGCCAGATCATAAAAGGCTTCATACTCCCGGCCAAAACCGAAGGTTCCGGAAGCCGGGATCACCGGGTTTTTAAAGCGGATGTCATTAAATTTTGTTGCCAGATATTTAGACATTAAAGACCTCCTCCCGGACAAACACCGGGCCATCCGTGCAGACTTTTTTATTGCCGGAGCGGGTTTCGCAGGTACAACCCAGACAAGCACCGATCCCACAGGCCATATGGGCTTCCAGCGAAACGTAGACGGTATTCTCAGCCGGCACGGCGCCAGCCACCGCAGCCATCATGATTTCAGGCCCGCAGGTCACCACGGTTTCACCGGGTAAAACGGTAAGTTTGTCGGTGATAATGCCCCCGACATCGAGGACAACTTCATCGGCCAGCGCGGCAAAGGCATCAGCCCCGTAGGCGATATCCCGGAAGCCCAGATAGACTCGACACTTACCGGTGGGGTTTTGTTCCTGATAGTGTCGCACCAGATAATACAGCGGCGCTGTTCCGATGCCACCACCAACTACACAGAGGTCGCCGGTGATTTCCGGAAAACCATTGCCGTAGGGACCCTGGATGGTCACCTCATCATCGGCTTGAAGTCGCGCTAAGATTTCAGTTCCTTTTCCCACCACCTGGTATAAAAAGGTGAGTTGTCCCGATTCGTAATTGTGAACACTGATCGGTCGGGACAACAGCGGATCCTTGTCCCAGGCGCGCAGCATAAAGAATTGACCCGGCTTTACTGCTCCAGTAAATGCCACGGTCATTTTAAAAATTCCCGCTGATACAAGGGTATTACTTAGGATTACAGCCATTTAAGAATATCCTCCTGCATTGCCAGGGTGGCGTTTCTGATGTGGTCAGCAAAGCCCTCGTCTTCACAGCCAGCCTTTTGATGACCAGTGATCAGTCCCCGGGATGAGTTAACCACCGCACAACGGGATTTTTTGAGAATATTGGCAATGTCCTCGCCGGTTCCGCCCTGGGCGCCGTATCCTGGTACTAAAAAGAAGGTATGCGGGCAACGGGCCCGAATCGCTTCGAATTCTTCCGGGCGGGTCAGTCCGACCACCGAGCCGATGGCTGAAAAGCCGTTTTCGCCGCGGAAAACACTTCCCCAGGCTTCGATTTTATCACCCATGATTTCGTAGATGGTGTCATCCCCCACTTTAAGGTTCTGAAGATCGACCGCTGAGGGGTTGGATGTGCGTTGCAGGATAAAGAGCCCCTTGTTGTTTTCTTTAATATATTTGTAGTATGGTGATACGGCATCTTCACCCATATAGGCGTTAACGGTCATAATATCCACCTCAAAATCACCAGTGAAATGACCTTTGGCATACTGATCGCCGGTGGACGAAATGTCGCCTCGTTTTACATCACCAATAACGACAATGCCTTTGCTCCGGGCATATTTAACGGTTTCGCTGTAGGCCTTCATGCCATCCAGTCCCAGCGACTCGTAACAGGCTATCTGAACCTTGTAGCAAGCAGCCAGATCCGCAGTGACATCGATAATTTTTTTATTGAATTCGGTTATTTTCTCACCATCGGAGCAGTCCTTGTTCAACAGGTATTTTGGTAAAAATTTCAAGGTTGTATCCAGACCCACACAAATTGGTCCTTTTTTTACAGCATCATGATAGAGCCGATCGATTATCATCATATTTAATTTCTCCTTTCACCATCGTCATCATTACTTTTCCTTTTAGGGTTTCGCTACCAAAAGGATTGTTTTTGCTTTTTGAAACGAATTCTTGGGGATTGATTTTTCCCTCCCAGTTCACATCCACCAGCACCAGATCCGCCGGATACCCTTCTTTAATCAGTCCAGCTTTGATGCCCAACCGTTTGGCCGGGGCGTTGCTGAGCATATCGCTGAGTTTCTCCAGACTGATGCCATTCTGATCAAAGACGGTATAATACATGGCGAAGGCCATTTCGAAGTTATTGATTCCCGGAGCGCCTTTTAGCTTGTCTTCTTCCGAGTGGGGCGCATGGTCAGTGCCGCACATGTCAATGATCCCATCCTTAATGCCTACAATTAAAGCGTAGCGATCAGGATAAGTCCGAAATGGCGGATTGACCTTATAATCCAAGGCGGCGGCAAAGATGTGATGGGGCGTCACTTCGCAACTAATATCCAGGCCTTTTTCCTTGGCTTCGCGAATCAGCTCGACGGTGTCTTTTTTGCTGATATGGCAAACATGAAGATGCCCGCCATTTTCTTCCAGCAACTTGACATCCCGTCGCACCAGTTCAGTTTCTGGCTGGCAATGGGTTAATAGTATAAAGTCATATTCGGTTGAAGCCTTTAGCCCTGCTACCATAATGTCCGGATTCACAATTGAAACCCCGTCGTTGGAAAACACATTGGTCAATGGCCGCAAGGATTCGATATCGACCAGATTTGAATCATTAAACTCTTTTGTTAGTGCCGCCACCTGGATCAGGTTACAAAGCTGCAGCACTTCGGCTTTATCCAGATTGGCTTTAACAAGAGCGGCCTCATCCATGAACGGATTAGTATTGGCCATCGCCACCAAAGTCGTAAAGCCGCCTTTCAGCGCCGCCTGCATCCCGGTTTCCATGGTTTCCTTGTATTCAAAACCCGGGTCCCGCAAATGACAGTGCATATCAATAAATCCCGGCATCAACAGATAACCCCGACCATCGATTTCCTGATCATATTCAGACTTGACGTTCCCTTTTTCTTTATAAACTTTTTTTATTTTTCCGTCTTCAATCAATACCTTGCCAAACCGTCTTCCCTCGGCATCAACCATTTCAACGTTCTTGATTAAGATTTTCATCCTTCCTCCTTCTTTATTCTTCCTCAATAAAAGTGGTGTAGGCATCGCAATATTCACAGCGATACTGTTTTTTCTCTTCATTGACCAGATAGAATTTAATTTCCTTGACATCCTCATATTGGGTAATGCAGCGGGGATTTTTGCAGGTCATAATGCCATTGACAACCTTCGGCAAGGTCAAATTTATTTTTTTGAACAATTCACCATTCTTGACAAAGTTAATGGTCACATTGGGATCAATCAGACCCAGAACCGTCATATCAATCTGCAAATCGGTTTCAATTTTAATTAAGTCTTTCTGTTTCATTTTTTTACTGGGAATTTTTTTAAGCAACACCACCACATCATCAATATCATTGAGATGGAGTTGCTTGTAAATCTCAAAACCGTGTCCAGCTTCAATATGGTCGATGATGATACCTTTTTTCAGTTTCGATACGTTGATCATTTTTTTTCCTCCACGCCCAGAAGTTTGGCAATCAATGCCATTCGCACATACATCCCATACTTAGCCTGGGCAAAATAAACCGCCCGAGGATCCTCATCTACCTCCGGGGCAATTTCATTGACCCGGGGCAAGGGATGCATCACAATCATGTCCGGCTTGGCCGCCTTCATCTTCTTTTTATCAAGAATATAATAATTTTTCAGTCGCAGATATTCTTCCTCGCTGATAAACCGCTCCCGTTGTACCCGAGACATATAGAGAATATCCAATGAGCCGATGACCTCGTCAAGACTGGTCGTTTCCTTATAGGTTTGTGGATCCAGCTGATTGAGAATATGAGCGGGCATTTTCAGTTCGGTGGGAGAAATAAACACAAACCGGATGGCCTGGTAACGACTCAGGGTTTTAACCAGCGAATGAATGGTCCGGCCAAAAAGCAAATCGCCGCATACGCCCACCACATGGTTATCACAGCCGCCCTTGAATTTGCGAATCGTCAGCAGATCGGTCAGGGTCTGAGTAGGATGTTCATGGCCGCCATCGCCGGCATTGATAATCGGCATTTCGTTGGCAAATTTGGAAACCAGCCGCGCTGTTCCCTCCCGGGGATGGCGGATCACCGCGATGTCCGAATAGCACTCAATCGTTCTGATGGTATCCCCCAGACTTTCGCCTTTGGACACTGACGAATTATTGGGGTCATCAAACCCGATAATTTCGCCGCCTAACCGAAGCATCGCCGCTTCAAAACTGAACCGTGTCCGGGTGGAAGGCTCATAAAAAAGGCTGGCTAATAATTTTCCCCTGCAAACCAAAGAATAACCCTCAGGGTCTGCAATAATATTATCAGCCAGCTGCATAATCGATTCAATTTCGTTTAGTTGAAAGTCTCCAGGCTCGATTAAATGTCTTCCTTTTAACATACTATTCCTCCTATCATAAACACAATTATGGGCAAAAAACAAGCCGCTTTATAAAAATAGCGGCATACTTTCTAACAGGCATTTTTCCTCATTATATGTATCGTTCCTTTTGCACCTTTATGCCTCACTTTACAAAGCCAGCATAATTAATTACAATAATCATAATTTAATTAGCCAAAATTGTCAATGCACTTTGATTAAAAGAAACCGTTATCTTAAGATAATATTTGGACTTCAGGGTCGATGAACGCATACTGCAGGATTTGACTGGAATTTCAAAGCAGATAATGGTATGATTAGAATAAAAAGGGAGGGACTTTATATGTATTTTGTAACGTATCAATATAACGCATTTAGTGAAGGTGGCATTCTGACAGCCGATGAAACAAAGGTTTTACCGATTACAACCATCGGTAAACTGATGGGCCTCAAATTTCCGGAACGTCTGATCGACTTTATTCCCCTGGCTACCGATGAACTACTGGCGGACATCACAAAAGTCATGACCGAGCATCAGAATCTGGGCATCAATCTGGGTCTGGTCAAGCTGCTGGCGCCGATTCCCAAACCCCCAAGAAATATTTTCTGTCTGGGCAAAAACTATGCTGATCACGCCCAGGAAATCAAGAATATCCCTTCCATGGGAGGTGTACCGGAAAGCCCGATTTATTTTTCCAAACTGCCTACCGCAGTCACTGGACCGGATACGGTGATTCTATCCCACGCCAAAGCCACGAAACAGATCGACTATGAAGTGGAACTGGCTATTATCATCGGCAAAGAAGGTGCCGATATTCCCAAAGAAGAAGCCGAAGCTTACATTTTCGGTTATACTATTGCGAACGACATCACCGCCCGGGATCTCCAGAAAAAGCACCTGCAATGGTATAAGGGCAAATCGCTGGACACTTTCTGTCCCCTGGGTCCCAGAATTTTGCACAAAAACGATTTGAAAATTCCTTTTGACCTGGATATCACCTGTCGAGTCAATGGTGAAGTGCGTCAGCATTCCAATACCGGTCGGATGATTTTTGACATCCCATCGATTATCAGTGACCTGTCTCAGGGCATGACCCTGCTGCCCGGCGATATCATTCTGACCGGAACCCCTGCCGGTGTCGGCTTTGCCTTGGATCCACCGCAATTCCTTAAGCACGGAGACCAGATTGAAGCAGAAATCGAAAAAATTGGAATCCTACGGAACATCATTGAATAAACACGACGACTAAAATTAAGCCAGCATCATCTTTGGAGTCTAATCCGCCGATGATGCTGGCTTTCGATCTAATGTGGTGTTACCGACAAATACTTGTTACTCCCCCAAATCACTAATAATCCAACCTTGGTCGTTTAAACCGGCAACCGTTTCAAACTGAATACGCCCACTGCGGTCACAAACAGGAGAACAATCACTATCGCAAACCCACCGATGATCAGGGTGATATTAGCCTGTCCGTTGACAATGGCAAGACCATCAAAAGCGCTATACAGGGAAAATTTCCCTAAAAACAGCGTTTTTTCTGATAGCTTACTGACAGTATTCAAGATAAAAAATCCAATCGGAATCAGAGCTCCAAAGAACAGTGCCAGTTTGGTGTTGTTGAATAAACAGGAAAAGAAAAAGCAAACCATGCCAATTGTCATGGTCATCAACGTGGCACCCAGATTCAGTTTCAAAAACACTTTGATATCCAGCATTCCCGGAAAAAACTGTTCGCTCATGCCATAGCCGACTAAAAAGAGCACCGTAAATAAAACCGCAATCGACGCCAACAGATAAGCCCCCTGGGTTACAATGATTTTTATCCGGCTATTAGGGGTATACAGTAAACTGTTAAAGGATCCTTCATAAACCCATTTTGCGACTAACCGGTTAGCCAGGATGATGCAATAAACCATTGGAAACAGATAAATCAGAACACCGTAAAAGAGACTGGCGATAAATCCGGTCAGACCGCTGTCGATGGTACCAAAACCGATGGCGTTGACGACGACAGCCGGTAAGATTGACATCATATCAACCATCGCGCCAACCCCACTGGGATCATAGATATAGATAATAACGGCCAGATAAATGGACATCAGGGCAACAAAAACCAGCAGTAACACGGTGTTGTTTTTGATATTTTTCAGAAACAGTGGGATACTCATGCTTTTTTTACCTCTCTGACTTTTTCATCTTGCTCGGGTAGGGTTTTATTTTTCATTGCTTTATCGGGCAGTGCTTTGTTCTTTACTTCTTTTTTCCGGAACAATTTCAGTTTTTCCGCTTGTGGTTTATCTGCTCTATTTTTCACTTCATTTTTCACTTCATTTTTGATTTCATTTTTGATTTCTTGATGGTTTGTTTCCTGCTGATAATGCTTCTGGAAAATTTCTTCCAGGGACTGATTCTTGGAATTAAATACTAACACCTTTTCATGTGATAAAACCTTCATCAGAACGTCAATCCGATCACCAGAAGAAAATATTTCGTAGTCGCTCTGTGAAAACTGCTGATAGTCGAAGCCGTATTTTTTAATCTGCTCCAGATTCGGCGGAGCACCGAATTTAACCAGATAGGCTTTAGTTTCTTCGGCTCGGAGGCTGACAATATCCATATTCTCGACCAGATGACCTTCTTTAAGAACCCCCACCCGATCACAGGTTCGTTCCACTTCTTCAAACTTATGCGTCGCCAACAGCACGGTTTTTCCGCGTCGCTTTTCTTCCAGAACGAGGTCTAGTAACCGCGACTGCATTAGGGGATCCAATCCATTGGTGGGTTCATCCAACACCAGAATTTGAGGATCATGCATCAGTGCTGTTACAATGGCCAGTCTTTTTTTCATTCCGGTTGACATATTCTCGATTTTTCCCCGGGTCTCCACATCAAATCGTTCAATCAGTGAATCTCTGAGATGGGTATCTTTTCGTCCGAATCCCCCACGCATCTGAGTAATAAAATTGAGGTGCTCTTTGACCCGCATGTTTTCAAAAAGACCGACCTCTTCAGGCACATATCCGATATTTTTCTGAATCGCTGAAGCTTGAAAAAAGCAGTTTAATCCATCGATAGTGACACTGCCACGCCCCGCCCGGATCAACCCCATGAGCATCCGAATGGTGGTTGTTTTACCGGCATCGTCAGGTCCCACATATCCAAATGCCTCACCTTTTTCAACATTGAAATTTAAGTTAAAAATACCTTTGGTGCTTGAATATTTAAGGGTTACATCCTTTAATTCAATCATTTTTTTCTCCTTAAAACAGATTATTCGTTTTTGGCGACGGGTTCAACCGCTTGGTCAACCCGTTTGTTCAGTTCATTGGCAATTCGGCCAAAATCTGATCCAGTCAGGGTTTCCCCCCGGATCCCCGGCGATATATTACAAACCTCCAGCACCTCCAGCAAAACCTCTTTATCAAATGGGGTATTCATGGTCAGCCCATTGATCAACGTTTTTCGACGATTCAGAAAGCTGCCTTTTACTACCGCTAAAAACAATTCCTTATTTTCCAGTTCAATTTTAGGAACGATCAGTTTTTTTAGGGTGACAACAATCGAATCAACTTTGGGTTTAGGGATAAACACATGGGATGGCACATCAAAATCAATCGAAATATCCGCATAAAATTGCGCCACAATACTCAGCGATCCATAGGCTTTGGTACCGGGAACCCCACACAGACGTTCACCCACCTCTTTTTGAATCAAGAAGGTCATACTCTCAATGGGCAGATCTGATTCCAGAAAACCCATAATGATCGGGGTGGTAATATAATAAGGTAAGTTTGCCACAATTTTAAGGGGCATATTAGCAAGATCCTCTCCTAATATTTCCCTGACATTCGTTTTTAAAATATCGCCCTGGACAATTTCCACATTGTCACATTCTTTCAGAGTCTCCCGAAGAACCGGTATCAGTTTTTTATCTATCTCGACGGTAATAACCTTGCCGGCATGTTCGCTAAGTGCGTGGGTCATCGTACCAATCCCCGAACCGATTTCCAGAACCAGATCCCCTTGACCAACGTCTCCCGCTCTTACTATTTTTTGGACAATATTTTCATCGATTAAAAAATTCTGTCCAAACCGTTTATTGAAGTGGAGATCATATTTTTTTAGCAATCCTTCGATAACCCGTGGTGATGTTAATTTTTCCATTCATTTCCTTTCGTTTTACAACTGTTTAGGCTTTACGAAGAATCTCACGAGGTTTCCTTCATAACTTAATTATTATACACCTTATTTAATCCCACGTGAAGACCTTATCACGAATTCAGCATCGAAAGAACCGATCTTTTGATTGGTTAATGACAAATTTATGAAATCAACAATCATTCTAACCTTTCTTCGCTCTTTTCGCAATTATTTCAAAATTTTCCAGCAAAGCTACTCTTTACGATTCGATCATTTAGATCCGATCGTTATAACTCCAGCTTTATCAGTTTCTTGAGACAAAAGCAGCTTTCTGATTTTATTGTGTTGGTTGTCCGGTTTAATCAATCGTCAACCCGATCGTATTTTTATTGCCTCAGATGCTTCATTACTCCTACCAGACCTCGCTGACAGGCAACTTTCCTGAAAACCCGAATTTTTTTACTTGATTTATTCTTATTTGAATCGCACTCAGTTAAAAAAGAAAACGCAATCATGACTCATTCCTGGCTCTCATTTTTACTTTTTAGTAAGTTATTTCATTTTAGCTTAAGTCAAAATTAATCATTTTCGTAAGTTATTCCAACACAATAATCCTTCCGATTATACATTATCAAACACTTTCCCTTTTTAAAGCCATTTTTTTATCTTTTTCAGACTTTTATCCTGTCTGATGATGAATTTTTCTTAAATGGATTTAAATGAACTTGCAAAATGTCCGCGACTATTGTATTATACACATTGCCAATTTGTAAATAAATTGCAACATTCAATGATGCATTTAAGTCACAGTCAACACTGTGATACCATCATGTTTTGACATTGGAGGTCAAATGAAGAAAAACTCAATCAAAAGGGCATGTGTAAGTCTTGCCTTTGTTTTATGTCTGGGCATAATGCCGAGCACTGTTATGGCAGAAGAAGCTGCGGTCGATTTGACACAAATCACCCAGGCGGTTGAAACCGCTGAAGAAACTGTTTCGCTACCGAATTTATTCTCAGCCCGAACCACGGCACCGGGTGCTGATAATAGCTATTTCTTTGCTAACAATCCCTATGCTCAGGGCGGATATGGGATGCCTAACTGTACAGCCTACGCCTTTGGCCGGGCTTATGAAATTTTGGGAACCACCCCAAATTTATGCATGGGTAATGCTAATTCCTGGTGGGCCTATAATCAAAGCACCGGCTATTATCCTTCTGGATCGACACCAAAACTTGGTGCAGTTATTTGTTGGGGTGGCAGTTCAGATGGCCATGTGGCAATTGTTGAAGCGATCAACGGTGATACGGTCACCCTTTCTGAATCAACCTATAGCGGTATCTACTTCCAAAACTACACCTATACCATTGGTGCTGAAGATGCCACATCTGTCGGTGGTTTCCAGGGTTATCTCTACCTCGGTGATTATATTGATGCCGCCTCGGATACAACGGCTCCAGCCTTGTCAGATGTGCTGGTTACCGACTACCAAGACGAAGGTATTAATGTTACCGCTCTGGTTTCTGATGACTTAAGCGGCATCGCTCAGGTTTACTTTCCCGTCTGGACTGAAAACGGCGGCCAGGATGATTTAGTCTGGCACGAAGGAACCGTTTCCGGCAATGTGGCCAGCTGTTTTATTCCCTATAGTGACCATAATACTGAACTTGGTGACTACAATGTCCATGTTTATACCTATGACAACGCCGGTCACTACAGCATGATGGGAACCTCGATAACAAAAGCCGACAACTTTACGAGCTTGGGGAAAGTTGCTCTCGAAAGTTAACTCCCCGCAAATGAAAAACCTTCTAGCCACGTCAATCAACGTGACTAGAAGGTTTTTTACTTATTGAAGTCTATCACCGTTGAATAATACCCGCTCTCAACGTTATTGGTTTCTAGTGCTGGATTAAATTATATTTAGCTTGCATTATCATCGGTTATCGTGTATAATGCAGTTACTCCGAAGTTTAAGCTTTCTAAGGCATTACGCTATGAGCTTAAACCCGTAGGGTATGATCGGAAACGGTTGTGTCTCCCATTGTGGAAAAGGGGCTTGGCAGGAGTATTTCTTGTCACTTTGCATTTTTTTGTGCAGAAAAAAAAGGCCATTCCCTTGGGGAGTGGTCTTTTTTTTCCTCTTATTTAAGTCCTTGCATTTCATTAATTTGTAACCGAAAAAATATGAATCAGGACACTTTCTTTGAGATACCAAAGCCGGATTAGCCAACTGGTTTTGGTCTTTTTTATTTTTTTGAAATTAACTATCTTTTATTCAATAAAACAAGCCCTGGAAAGGCAGACTTGCCGATACGCTGGGCTTGTTTTGTTAATTGAGATTGGGGTTTGTAAAATCAGCCTCCTGCAACAGGAGGAAAAATCGCTATGTATCCGTCTTCTTTAATCGGAACGGCGAGCATGGCATCAACCTTCCCGTCAACCCCATCTACGATGACTGCGGCAATTTCCGGAGCTGTAATACCTAGATCGTCAATAACATCCTGGCCCGTCATCCCTGGCGTATAGTCCATTTCGACAATCTTGCCCCGACCATCTCTAAAGTTTGCAAATAGTTTTATCTTAATTGCCATATTTCCTCCTAAAACGAAAGGAGCGATCAAAGATCGCCCCTTAAATTTATTTTATAATAAACCTAATTTTTTAAGACGTTCTTCCGTTGGAATACCATCTTCATCCCATCCACGTTCTTTGTAGTAAAGTGGAAGTAATTCATCCAGCTTATGAACCCAACCTTTTGTTGGTCCTTCTGGCATTGGTTCATTCAACAGACGTGGTGGCAATGTATCATCTGCTTTTGTAATACCAGCTTCTAAGTTGAAGAGTTTTTCCAGATTCCAGATACGTTCTCCAGCTAACATAACTTCGTCTGCTGACCATTTGGTTCCCAGAACTTCGTTAATCATATCGGCATAGTTTTGAGCGCCCATAGCGAATGAAGTAAACAGACATAAACCAAGTGAATCAATAACAGCTGTCAGATCCTGGAATGCTTTTGCCCAAACTTCTTTACCGGCTAAGTCAAAACGATCCAGTTTTTCTGGTAAACCAAGGATTTCAGGTGAAATCAGGTATCCACGAACATGACATCCACCACGGTTGGAGGTTGCATATTGAAGACCCATTCCTTGGATCCCACGTGGGTCGTAAGCTGGTATGTCTTGTTTTTTAACTGACATAGAGTATTCAGGAACACCAAAGAAATCAGCTAATCGGTAAGAACCTCTTGCTAATAAATCTCCAAAGCCTTCTCTGTTACCCATTTTCTTGAGCCAGTGAACAACTGATTCAGGGTTACCGAATTTCAGGGCGATATCATCAGCTAATATTTCGTCAGTGATAAAACCACGTTGATACAGTTCCATTGCAGCTGCTAAGGTTGCGCCTGCAGAAATGGTATCCAGACCCAGTTCATTACACCAGTAGTTGGCATCAATAACAACATCCATGTCATTAATTCCTAGATCGCCAGCAAATACCCAAAGTGTTTCGTATTCTGGTCCGCCGATACCATCTGGACTATGTTCGCTTTTAACCCATCGACCACAGCCAATTGGGCAATGGTGACAAGGATTACGTTTGATCAGATATTTTTCTGTCATGGTTTCACCGCTGACAGCTTCTGCATCTGGATCTACACCACCCTGGAAGTTATTGGTTGGGTAAACACCATGTTCGTTAATAATGTTAACAAGAACAGCAGTTCCGTAGGTTGGTAGACCACCACCGGTAACGCCATTTTCTTTTAACAGTGCACGACATTCTTTTGTAACTGCTTTTAATGCTTCTGCATCAGCAATTTCAGGTTTCAGATTTCCTTTAACGGTAATCGCTTTTAAGTTTTTGGAACCCATAACTGCACCAACACCAGAACGGCCAGCAGTACGATCATTTTCATTCATGATTGCAGCCATTTGAGACAGTTTTTCACCAGCAGGACCGATAGTCATAACTTTAGATCCTGGTTGTTTTTCTCTTAAGATATCGCTGGCTTCAGTTACTAATTTACCCCAAACATCAAGAGCTGGTAAAATTTCAACTTTTTCTTCATCGATATTGATATAAACTGGCAGGCTAGCTTTACCTTCAATAATAACGGCATCGTAACCAGCATATTTCAGGTATGCTCCCCATTCTCCACCGGAGTTTGAAGAAGCAATACAGCCTGTCAATGGTGACTTTGTAACGACCATGTATCGACCACCAGTTGGAGTCGCTGTACCGGACAACGGACCATTAATAATAACAATCTTATTTTCTGCGGCAAAAGGATCAATCTTTGGATCAACCTCATCCATATAAAGCTTTGTTCCTAAACCACGACCACCAATATATTTTTTTGCCAACTCAAAATCAAGATCTTCAGTTGTAATTGCATTGGTCGTCAAATTCACACGTAAAATTTTTCCCATGTAACCAAACATTCTGTACGCCTCCTAGATTTTATTTAATTTGTAACCATGGTCATTATAACCTAAATTTATTTTATATTCAATCGATTTCAGCAAACTTATTAAAAATAACAAAAATTTATAGCTTCTTGCACCGTAAAACCGATACTTTGGTCGTTTTTCGAACATTCATTCTGTCCGCTAATTTGTCAATCCGATTGTCTTGAGGATATTATAACCTGATCGCCTTTCCCTGCCTTCCAATGGATAAGCATGCATGACGATCATTGGATTAAAATTCAGCTCGATAATTCCAAAATTTGAATCGGGATCAGTGTCGTCTTCAAGGATCATATCAACACCGCAGAATTTCGCCTTAAAAACACTGGCCGCCTTTAAGGCAATCGCAGCAAAATAAGGGTGCATTTTCTCAGTGACATCAATGCTATCGCCACCGGTGCTGATATTGGAATTCCCCCTTAAAAAAATCATTTCCTCATTTTGCGGGATTGACTGACTGGTAAGTCCCTGTTTATTGAGAAACATCAGTGACTGCTCATCCAGTTCAATTTTTTTAAGTGGGCTGGTATATCCATCCCCCCGATAGGGATGTTTGTTTTTTTCTTCAATCAGTTGCAAGATGGTCGAAAACCCATTGCCAACCACATTGGCCGGGCGACGGTGTAATACGGCGACAACCTCATTTCCGATGATCAGAAAACGGTATTCAAGACCAGGTAAATAATCTTCGATTAGAATCGTATCGTCATATTCAAATGCAATCTGAGCGCCCCTTAGCAGTTCATCCAGAGTTCCACCCTGATCAAAAATACAGATTCCCAGACCAAAATTAGTGGATTTAGGCTTGATCACAACTTTTTTGCCAATGTACTTAGCCAGTTTTTGTTTTGCTTCCAGAAAAGAGAAGTATTCTTCTCCACCCGGAACCGGCAAACCATTTTCTTGCAGAATTTTTTTTGTGACCACCTTATTTTCCATCAGCAGTGGTGTAATATAGTTATCAGCACTGGTTTTTGTCGCTTGTTTGACATATTCCTGGTGTCCGTTCTTCTCCAGTCGAACGATATTGTCCGCCACATCCATGGGGATCACTTTTATCCCCCTTGTCAACGCTTCTTTGATTAAAATCTGAGTGGACATTTCCCATTTCTCAAAACCTTTCAACCGGTAGTGATCGGCATCAGACAGTTTTTTATACCTTTCAGCCATTTCCAGATTAGCACCAAGACAACCTTTTTCCTGCATTAATAATTTCAATCGGTGGGCATAAGTTATTTCTGGATTTCTTACTCGATTTTGCATTACCTTAATACACTGCTCCTGTTTTAAATCCAAATACGCATTAACCTCAGCCACCTTATCGAGAATATCCTCGGCCCAGGCTGTTTTAAGGGTCCAATGACGATGATCGAGCAATTCCAGATCTGCTTCAAGCCCATGTTCAGCTACCGCTATCTCATTAATAAGCGCTTCCTGTTGCCAGGTATCAAAAAACTCTTCACCTTCTAATAATAGAAAGAGCATAAATATATTCATAAACTCCAAATCAATTTTTGCTATCCCACATTTATCAAAAACATTGAGATCGATCGTGCGAATTTCCAGATATTGGATGCCATCCTGTGCTAACGAATCCAGAACATTATGATAATCTTTTGGTTTTAAACGGATCTGCGCATAGAGTTCTTTTGCTTCGGATATATCCCCCCGCGCGATAAATTCATTGACGCTACTGATATATTCTTTGGTCGAACGATAATCTGGATAGAGGTCAATTTCATTCTTATAGCCACTGCAACTACCATTTCTAGCGGAGATTCCACCACGACTGAGATAGGTTTCATTCCCACATTTTTCCATGCATTGCAGACATTCTTCAATGTATGAATTATGCAAACCGGGAGTACATCCCATTAAATAGATAATCAGCCAGCGATAGCGTAAAAAGTTTCGTAAGACTTTTAAGTAAATACGATCTTTAAATTCCTTGTAGGTTTCATCAACGTCCAACGCTTCCCAAATGGTCGTTAAAAACTCTTCACCAAAAGAAAAATTATAATGAATTCCTGAAATGAGCTGTCGCTTTCCGCCATATTTGGCCATCAGTTTTTCTCGGTATTGTCGCGCTACTTTTCCTGCTTCCCCTTGATAAGTAGCAATCGGTATCAGATTATCATCAGGAATATCACAGGGCATCGAGTAAGGCCAGAAAAGTTCGTTTTTTTCGCCTATTTCGGTAATTGCAATATCGGTCAGCGCTTCCAGAAAATCATAGGTTTCCTCAACCGAATAAAAAACCGGTGTAACCAGTTCGATCTGGCTTTCAGAAAAATCGGTGGTTATATATGGATTTTTAAGTTTATCTCCAAAAATCGGTGGATGTGATGTAAGTGCAAGTTTTCCTTTTTTTGTAACACGAAGCCCTTCTCGTTCTAGTCCAAATCCTGCGGTTAAAATACTTTCTGCTGTCATTTTGTTTTTTAATATTTCGATCATGCGGATAACCTTTCCGTTGTCGTACAGATAATGCTGTGAACTGTACAAATTTTTTTTTAATTATACCATAAAAAAGATTACTTCAAGCTAACTAATTCCCTTTGATTGCTGGGGGAATACTAAATACCATCTCTTCAAAAAACTAATTTCAATTCATAAATATTTCAATTCTTATCGGTTTATGCTATTGACAATTAAAACAGATGGTGTTAGAATATTCTCATTAAGTTAGTATTTTCTAACTTAATGAGAATATTAATTATTAAATTTTCTAATTAATCAGGAGGAACACCATGCTATTATCAATGGCAACGCCTGGAGAAAAAAACTCCATTAAAAAAATTACTGGTAAAGATACGACTCATCAATTTTTAGCGAGCCTCGGTTTTGTCGAAGGCGCTGATGTTACCGTCATATCAGAACTTTCCGGCAATATCATTTTAAATATTAAAGACACTCGGATTGCTATCGATAAGAGCATGGCCAATCGGATTGTCGTTTAAGGAGAAGAACATGAAAACCCTAAAATCAGTAAATTGCGGTGAGTCTACGACGGTGGTCAAACTACACGGCCAAGGCCCCATTAAACGTCGGATTATGGACATGGGTATTACTAAAGGTGTTCATATTTTTGTGCGTAAGGTTGCCCCGCTGGGTGATCCCATCGAAATAACCGTTCTGGGTTATGAACTGAGCATCCGAAAACTGGATGCCGAATTGATTGAGGTTGTTTAAGTCATTATTTAATGGTCATATTCAGCTCGATCGACTATTTCTGGTGAAGATAATCGATTTTTGATCCCAATCATCAGATCGATTATCTATTTGAAATCAGGTTTATTTATACTTATCGACAGCATTTGCTGTTAATTTTTTGCTGCCAATGTTAGTTAAAGCTACCAATTGTAAGAGGAGAGTTTATATGAATTTAAAAATAGCATTAGTTGGAAACCCCAACTGCGGTAAAACAACCATGTTTAATGCCCTCACCGGCAGTTCCCAGTATGTTGGAAATTGGCCCGGAGTAACCGTTGAAAAAAAATCCGGAAAGTTGAAAAATCACAACGAGATCGAAATTATCGATTTACCGGGTATCTATTCCCTTTCGCCCTATACCCTGGAAGAAGTTATTTCCCGAAACTATCTGCTCACTGAAAAACCAGATGTCATTATCAATATTGTCGACAGCAGCAATATTGAGCGTAATTTATACCTGACCACGCAATTGCTGGAAATCGGTATTCCCATGATTCTAGCCTTGAACATGACCGATATCGTCCGAAAAAAAGGGGATATCATTAATATTAACGCCCTTTCCAAACGACTGGGATGTGAGGTGATCGAAACATCTGCCATCAAAAGCGAAGGCTGTGCTGAGGTTGCTCAGAAAGCTATTGCATTGGCCAAAACCAGACAAAAACCTCGACCTCTTCAGCTGTTTTCCAGTGAAGTCGAAGAAACCCTTCAACAGATTGAAGTGATTATTCAAGAAAACAAGGTCGTGGATAATGCCAATTTTTATGCCATCAAACTCTTTGAGCGTGATGAAAAAGTCTTGGAGCAACTCAAGCTTAGTGAACCTAACCTGGAAAAGATCACCACTCTGATTGAAGCCTGTGAAAAAATTATGGATGACGACAGCGAGAGTATTATTACTTATGAACGTTATCAGACAATCAGCCGGATTGTCTCAGACACGATTAAGAAAAAAGCAAGCACCGGTATGACCACCTCGGACAAAATCGACCGGGTCGTCACCAATCGCTTCCTGGCCCTTCCAATTTTTGCCGGAATTATGTTTCTGATGTATTTTGTTTCCGTCTCTACGGTTGGTGCCTGGGTTACCGACTGGACCAATGATGTTCTTTTCGGTGAAATCATCACCCCCGGAATTGAAGGATTTCTTTTATCCATTGGCACTGCGAATTGGCTGAACTCGTTGATTCTTGACGGCATCATTGGCGGAGTTGGTGCTGTCTTAGGTTTTGTGCCACAGATGTTTGTGCTCTTCCTTTTTCTTGCTATCCTTGAAGACTGCGGTTACATGGCTCGGGTTGCCTTTATTATGGATCGTGTTTTTAGAAAATTCGGACTTTCAGGAAAATCTTTTATTCCCTTGCTAATTGGAACCGGCTGTAGTGTTCCCGGGATCATGGCCTCCCGAACCATCGAGAACGAACGGGATCGGAAGATGACCATTATGACCACTTCCTTTATTCCCTGCTCAGCTAAACTTCCAATCATCGCGCTGATTGCTGGGGCCTTATTCCCGGGATCGGTTTGGATTGCTCCGTCAGCCTATTTTATCGGAGTAGCGGCGATTATTGTTTCCGGTATCATTTTAAAGAAAACGCGCGGATTCACTGGAGATCCTGCTCCCTTTATTATGGAACTGCCAACCTATCATACTCCCGGGGCTAAAGGTGTCCTGATTCATATGTGGGAACGCGGTAAATCCTTTATTAAAAAAGCTGGAACGGTTATTTTTGTAGCTAGTATCACCATCTGGTTCTTAAGCTCTTTTAATTGGGCGCTGGAAATGGTGGCTACCGGTGATTCAATCCTCGCCTCGATAGGTATGATTATTGCTCCCCTATTCACTCCCTTAGGTTTTGGCAACTGGGAGGCAAGCGTTGCAACCATTACCGGTCTTATTGCCAAGGAAACTGTGGTCAGTACCTTTGGGGTGCTCTTTGGCTTTGCTGAAGTTGCTGAAGATGGCACCGAAATCTGGCCGCTGCTACAGCTGTCATTCACCCAATTGTCAGCTTTTTCCTTCCTGATATTTAATCTGCTTTGTGCACCCTGTTTTGCCGCCATTGGTGCCATTCACCGGGAAATGGGAAATGCCAAATGGACACTGATTGCCGTCGGTTATCAAACCGCCTTTGCCTATACCATTTCATTGATTATCTATCAGCTGGGTTTATTTTTTACTGGCCATGGATTTGGATTTGGCACCGTAATGGCTCTAATGATGGTGGTTACCCTTCTTTATCTACTGTTTCGAAAACCAATACTAAAAGTAAAACCCGGGCAACGGCTTACAGTCGTTAAAGAGGTTTGATTATTTAATCAATCCCGTTGTGATTTAACCCCCTTCACTAGTAAGATCCTTTTTAAACAACCATGCGAAAGCAACAGCTTTTAACTGGTTGTTTTTTATGAATTTTGATAATAAGCCTTTGCTGAAAATAACGATCCATAGCTAAAATAGCCTGCCATTAGAAATAATCTCTTGGGATATTGAGTTAAATTAAAAAGCCTTTTTATCTGCTTATCATTATTTTAAAAGCCTTATTTTATGCGAATTTCACCAGTCAGAAGTTTCTTCATCAACCCTTTTTTTAACTCCATGAAGTCTTTTCTAGCATTGTTATAAAGATCTAATGATTTTTTGAACTCCAACAATATATTGGTAATATTTTTTTGTTCAGCTATTCCTGGCAAGGGAAAAATAAAATTCTTTAACTGCTTTAAATTGATGTTTGGTTGTGCGCCAGCAGTTCCAATCGATTTTATATAATCATAAAAATAATTACTTGAAAAAATAAAATTTAGATAGTTCTTATCGAGTGAATTAAATAATTTTAATCTAATTATTGCTACCGCCTGATTTGTATTTGCCGGCAAATCAGTTCCTTTTACAATTGCACTTTTACCAATTGTCCCCGCAATTGAGACCAAGATGTCATGCTCCTGCATAGCTGATCTTCTTAGCTTTTGGTTACATTCAGCCGTAATTTTAGAGGTTAAGGAAATGTTGATATTACCATTTTCATCAATATTTTCAACCTTGATAAAATTAACGCCTTTCGCTTCATAATCAAAACCAACGGTTGAAGGCGTTGTTCCCTTTGTTACTAAATGGGTAATTTCTTTAAGTGATACCACTTCCCAGGCTTTTGGCAACAACCCGATCTCGCTGTCTTTAAATTCAGCATGACCGATCCCCCGGGTCAGGAGCTTCTCGATCATCGTCTTTTTCAGGAGCTGCGTATCTTTGATAACAGCATCGAGTTTTTCAAGATGGGCATCGGTAGCAATCAGAATTTCGGCAATGCGTTGCTGTTCAAGAAGTGGCGGGAGCGGTACTCTAAAAAGTTTTAAATCCTTGGTGTTGAGATGGTTCATCGTCGTTCCAACAAAGATCCTCTTTAATCTTGTTTTTCCATGAAAAGAATTCAAGTAATAAGCCAGATAATCAGGACAAGCTAATTCTCTATTAAATCGCGAAATAATGACTGCATGGCAATTTGCGTTATCGAATTCCTTTGTTACGATGCAGGAAATACCCGCATGGCCTGATTGTATCGTCAGCATATCGCCGGCAAAAATTTTAGTCTTAGGATATTTTGCAACAAATTCCTTGTTGATTCTAACAAGACTTCCAGCCTCTATTTTATTTGCTCGGATATTTTTGCCCATTATATAGCCTGCTGCGCTTTCATCCTTTGTATAATATCGACTGGCTGCTCCGACAAAACCGTTTGCGATAAAAGGCGCAATATCATTTATTTTCACGACCTGCCATTGCTGCGGCAATACCCCAATCTCCGTCTTCCGATAGCCATCTTTTATTTGCTGCATTTCGTCACCAGTCATATTTGCTCAAAACCAAGCTGTTCTAAAAATCCATTGATGGTTTCCTTAGATATGGCCAGATCAACTTCGTTCTTTGATAGCCGGGCAATCACTGCATTAATATCGACCGCTGCTTCTTTCTTGGAGGAATCCACATACCGGGTAATATTGAGATTATAATCGTTTTTACGAATGTCTTCCAGTGTCGCCAGGGTCGCAAATTTATCCTCATCGCAGAAAGACTCATAGGCTTTTACAATATGGTCAACGGTTTCAGCCGTGAGTTTATTTTTGTTGCCATCCTTTACAAATCCCTGAGAGGCTTCAATAAAGAGCACCTTCTGCTTCCGATCGGTCGACTTATTTTTGTTGAGAATAATCACAGCCGCTGGAATCGCTGCTCCGTAAAACAGATTCTGAGGAAAACCAATCACCGCTTCAAAGAGGTCGTCTTCCAGGATACCCCGGCGGATTCTTCTTTCTGCTCCGCCCCGAAACAGGATGCCATGAGGTACAACCACAGCCATAATCCCGTTGTCATTCAGGCAGGCCAGCATGTGCTGAACAAAAGCCAGATCGCCATAGCTGGCAGGTGCCACGCCATAGTTGAAACGACCATAGTTATTTTTTTCGGCCACTTCCCGACCCCAATTTTTCAGCGAAAAGGGCGGATTAGACAGCACCATATCAAATTTTTTAAGCCCGCCGCCATCGATGTTCTGGGGGTTGCGAATAGCATCTCCCTTCCAGATCATGGTGCCGGAGACATCGTGGAGGAGCATATTCAGCTTAGCAATCGCCCAGGTTGTGAGGTTAGTCTCCTGGCCGAAAAGTTGAAGCTTTCGATGGTTCTGTCCCTGCGCTTTGACATATTCAATGGCCGAAACCAGAAAACCTCCAGACCCAGTACAGGGGTCATATATTGACAAATCTTCATGCGGTTTAATAAGTTTAACCATAACGTCCTTGATCTCGGTGGGCGTATAGAATTCCCCACCCTTCTGTCCACCATCATCAGCAAACTTTTTAATCAGGTACATATAGGCATCCCCTAAAATATCGGGCGATTCCAATCCCACATTCGATAGATCCAGATCATCAAAAATCTCGATCAGCTGATTAATTTTGCTATCGGGAACCCGATCCCTGTCATTATAACTGAAGGTAGTAAGAACCCCAATCAGCTCAACGTTTCGGGGTTCCTCTTCAATCACTTTAAAGGCCTTGTCCAACTCAGCCCCGATATTTAAATTCCGATCTCTGAAATTCAACCACCGCGCTGGTCTGGGAATAAAAAAATTCTTGTAGCTAGTGGGATCTTCCAACATCTGTTCCTGCGCTTTTTTGGCGAGATGCTTGAATTTATCGGTCTTTTCCTGACGTTCTATCAGAAACTGATCATTAATCCGTTTGAGAAACAGCATCCCGAAAATGTATTTCATGTATTGGGTAGAGCTAAGGGTTCCTCTGAGAATATCTGCGCAGTCCCATAATTTCTTCTCGAGGGTGGCCTGATCCAGCTTAGTGATTGTTTTTTCTAATACCATCGTTTCCCTTTTTCTTTCTCTGTTTAATTGATATGATATTAATACGATATAATTCTGTCATTTTTTATAATTGTGATCAATGCTATAAGCGCTGTCCTCCAGAACTTTTAGATCTCTTTTATTTTAACCGTTTTGCCCTTAACTGGCAATTTATTTTAAGAACGCAACTAAACTCCAACAGCCTTATTGATAAAATTTCTGGGCAAGAAAATATTTTAGATGTCTATCTTACATTACCGAAAATAATTATATACTACTGAAAATAACATAAATAAAACGGAAACCTTGCGATCTTCTTGAAAATAGCCACAAAATAGGTTACAATCAATCTCGTGGTATTTTTATTAAAACTTTATACCATATGGAGGGAAATAAATGGAAAACGCATCAATTTACGAAGTGCTGCAACTGGCAATCAGCCTGGAAGAAGAAGGAACTAAATTCTATCAGAATTGGGCTTCTCAAGCTCAGGGTAGTGTGAAAGAAACCCTGGAATGCCTGGCCCTGGATGAAGTCAAACATGCCGATTATTTTAAAAACTTGTTTGAGGATTTAAAAGACAAACCAGCGGTTGACTACTTATTTAATGAAGAGGTGACTGCTTATTTTAAGAGTTATGCTGCTTCCGCTGCTTTTAACAGAGATCAGATAAAACTGAACTCAATTAAAGATGCTCTGGAAGAAGGAATCTTAACTGAGAAAAAATCAATTGAATATTATGAGTTTTTATCTAAATACTCAAAAGAACCGACCCAAAAAATGCTTGAAAAAATAATTGCAGAAGAAAAAGAACATCTCGTTGTTCTGGAAAAATTATTGACTGCCGTCTAAACTTAGAAAGATTTATGCAATTAATTGAGACCATTGGCCAAAAAACATCTCAGGGGCTGAGTTCTGTTTAAGCAGAACTCAGCCCCTGTTTTGTATTATTATACACTATCTGACAACTAAAAGGGTGATCTCTGTTAACACAGAGATCACCCTTTATAATTTAAGTAGTAACCTTTTCAGGCTTCCCTTATAGAGAATTCATTTCAAAAGTCTAAACTTTTGGAATGCTCAGGCAATTGTTACATTGCGTCTTTAAAGATTTGGATAACGTCTTCTAATTTAGCTGTTCTTGGGTTTGTGCCCATACAAGCATCTTTCATAGCATTTTTAGCCATTACTTCGAAATCTTTTTCTTTAACGTTAAGAGCTGTTAAACCAGCTGGGATTCCAACATCTTGAGAAAGTTTTACGATTGCATCAAGTCCTTTTTCAGCGGCATCGCGAACTGAAAGTCCTTCGATATTTTCGCCTAGTGCAACTGCGATATCAGCTAAACGTTGTGGATTAGCGTTTAAATTGAAACGTTGTACATGTGGTAATAAGATTGCATTACAAACACCATGAGGAAGGTCATAAAAACCACCTAATTGATGAGCCATTGCATGTACATAACCTAAGCTTGCATTGTTAAATGCCATACCGCCTAATAATTGTGCATAAGCCATGTTGTTTCTTGCTTCAAAGTTATCGCCATTAGCAACTGCCTGACGAAGGTTTTCGCCGATTAATTTCATTGACATTAAAGCAGCTGAGTCAGTTACTGGTGTTGCAATTGTTGACATATAAGCTTCAACTGAATGTGTTAATGCATCCATTCCTGTTGCAGCTGTTAAAGCTGGAGGCATACCCATCATTAATACTGGATCATTGATTGAAATGGTTGGTGTACATCTCCAGTCAACGATTGCCATTTTAACATGAGTTTCAGAGTTTGTGATAATACAGAAACGTGTCATTTCACTAGCTGTACCAGCAGTAGTATTGATTGCGATCAATGGTGTCATTGCTTTTGTGCTTTTGTTAACGCCTTCGAAATCTCTGATGTGTCCGCCATTACCAGCAACAAGACCAACGCCTTTTGCACAGTCATGTGAAGATCCGCCACCTAAAGATACAATTAAGTCACATTTTTCGTCTGTAAATATTTTAAATCCATCATGTACGTTTGTATCTGTTGGATTTGGTTGAGCTCCATCAAAAATTACTACGCCTAATCCAGCGGCTTCAATAATTTCTTTGACTTGATTAGCAACTCCCATTGCCACCATGCCTTTATCTGTTACGATTAATGCTTTTTTCAGCCCCAATGATGCTGCCTGTACCCCTACTTCTTTAACAGAACCAGGTCCCATTAAATTCACTACAGGCATAAAATACCCAAATACTTGATCTGCTATAGCCATAATTTCCTCCTTGAGTTTTAAATTAACGATTCTTATGAAATCGTTTGAACGAATGATACCATAATTTTTTTGTCCTGTCTAGAGCAAAAAATACATAAATTGCATTTTATTTGAACATTATGAATATAAATAACTTGCTTTCTTTACATCGATATTTAAGAAATATTCTTTAAAAATAAGTCAAGTTAGCCATTGCAAATTTCATCAATAAGGTGTAAAATTTACGTAACGATTTGCATCGGAAATAGTTATACCAATCCAACGCCAGTATAAACTGCAACAATCTGAGTATTCATCATTAGATAGTATAAAAAATAGTTATAGTATTGATTTCTGCAAACTGCAGAAATCCGATCACGGGAGGATCAATGGAAATGAAATTTTATCGAAGGACTTTTTTATGTGTTATTTTGATTCTGGTCCTGGGAATTTTTCCTTCTGCTGCGATGGCTGAAGAAAACAGTGACAATCATCCAGTTGTGACGACCATCGATGTCCAACCACTTGTTGAAACCCGGGAGATGCTGCCGGGTGACGTTGCCCCTGATCCAGGCTTGCCAGACGAAGCCTATCTAAATGAATCAATGGCCACTGCATCAGTCTTTTCGCCGCGACTTACCGCTCCAACATCAGATAATGATTGTTATTTTGGTAAAAATATTTTTTATCTGGCTGGCTATGGGATGCCAAACTGTACTGCCTATGCCTGGGGACGAGCTTATGAAATTCTGGGCAGCAAGCCCAACTTAAGTAATGGTAACGCCAATCAGTTTTGGGGTTATAACCTAAACAGTGGCGCCTATCCCTACGGAACTACCCCTAAGGTGGGCGCTATTCTATGCTGGGATGGCAATTATTACGGACACGTTGCGGTTGTTGAAAAAATTGACGGCAACAAGGTAACCATTTCTGAATCGGCCTGGAGTGGCGCTTACTTTTATACCACCACTTTCACAGCTGGTTCTGAAGACTCCGTTTCTGTCGGCGGATTTCAGGGATATATCTATATTGGAGATTTTGATGCTGAACCAGAACCTGAACCAAGTCAAGATACTACCCCACCAATAATTTCGAATGCTGAAATTACTGATATCAATGATGAAGGCTTTACGGTTACCTGTCAGGTATCTGACGCTGATTCTGGCGTTGCTTCGGTTCTTTTCCCCACCTGGACTGATGCCAACGGTCAGGATGACATCGTCTGGCATCGGGCCACGATTAGCGGTAATACGGCATCTTACCGGGTTTTATACAGCCAGCATAACAATGAACTGGGAACCTATGCGGTTCATGTTTACGCCTATGACAATGCCGAAAATGCCGCCTGTACCGGTTTAAATGTTTCAGCTCAAAAAAGCATTACCTGCTCCTATCAAACTCATGTTCAGGATTACGGCTGGCAGCTCTGGAAATCAAATGGTGAGCTCAGTGGCACCGCTGGAGAATCCAAACGTCTGGAAGCCATTCAAATTAAGCTAGACGATAAGGGTTATGATCTGGGTATCGAATACCGTACCCATATCCAGAATATCGGCTGGCAGGACTGGAAGCGTGACCGCGAAATCAGCGGCACTTTCAATCAGGGACTTCGGTTAGAAGCCATTGAAGTCCGCTTAACAGGAGCCGATGCCGCCCGATATGATGTGTATTATCGGGTACATGCTGAAAATATCGGCTGGCTGGACTGGGCTAAAAATAGCGGTAGCTCCGGTACTGAAGGCTACGGCTACCGACTGGAAGCAATCGAAGTGATGGTCGTTCCTGCCGGTTCTTCGGCGCCGGGATCAACCATGCGGGCTTTTCAAAGCAATAATATCGAATAATCACACCTTCATAAAAGCACCTCGATCAGAGGTGCTTTTGTTTTAACTTAATACTAAAATCCGCTAAACTATTCATCCGCCAAAAACAACAAGTAGCTTAAACAATCACAAAAAAAGACTAATGCCAGAGTTTAAAACTCTGGCACAATAGGCTGAAAATAATTATTCTATTCAAATATTTTTATTTTTAATTCACTGGCACTGACTGGATCCTGATGATCGATGATATTTAAATTTTCGAGCGCAATTTTTCTGGTGAACAAATACCGCACGCGTTCTTCAAATGCTGCCGGAAAGGCTTCAGCCAGGCTCAGATCCCGAGCGATGGCACGGCTTCGACCCTTGCCGTTATTGTAGCAAAGCACCCATTTATCTTGGGTAATGCTTAGAACATCGGCGGTGCTGGTTGGTCCAGGACTGAGATAGGAGGCCATCGCCTGTTCCGCTTTTTCAGTGGAATCTCCGCATCCGACGGTCAGGAAAATACACTCCGGCTGATCGTCCAAAGCATCTACAAAAGCTTCTTTTGTACCGTTTAAAAGCTGCCACAATTCGGCTCCGATGTGGTCATTTGTTTCAAAACAACCCAGACTTTTTCGGGTGTTTAAAATATCAAAACATTCCGCTTTTAAACCCTCAACCAATTTGCCGTCGTCCGCAAAGAGAAACTGTGAATAGTTGTAAAAATCACCAGTAATGCCTGATCCAAATTCGTAGGCAATAATCTGCTGTTTCTTTTCATCGTATTTACAACCGAAGCGTCTCCGATGCTGTTCGCCCTTGGCGGTTGCCTTAGTTTTTAGACCATTGGCTTCAATATAATAGCCCTTATTCTTCTTATTATTATAGAGATTTTTGCGATACCCTGATTTGTACGCCTGCCAGGAATACTTGCATTCGATCAGCACCATGCGGTGCTTGCCATTCTGTTTTTGTTTTGAAATAACTACCATATCCATTCTGCCTAAGGGAGTGGCCTCAGGAGCATAGTTCAAATCGACACAGTACCAGTCCGAATCGGCACTGGCGTTATTATTGCAGGCAATAATTCCCTGATATTTCTGTCCCAGCGGTCCCGCTTTTGCTTCAATGGGGGCACTTTCAATTAACGCATTTTCGACATTTTCTTTGAGCTCGGGATAAGATTCAACAAACGCCTGAACAAATTCTAAATCAAATGGAAAGACCATCATATCTGCTTTCTGGGTAAATTTCAAGCCACAGAAAGCGGTCCGGTCGATAAGGAATTTGCTGATTTTAACATTGCATTTCTGGTCTTCGGTACAGACCAGCTCCATCATATTTTTTCCCCAGTAATAAATGATGATACTTTCATCCCGAATGCCTAAAAATAATTCTTTGTTTTCGATTACCCTATTTTTTAAAAAAGCTTCCAATTCTGGAACCTTCAAAAGATTTTCTACATTTCCTCTTGACAAATAAATCTCCTCCGATATTTTTTAGTATAATAGGCGTTTGCAAAACTCAATAAACCCCTTGGATAAGCCATTCCTTACATGTTGTATTTATGCAACTCCTCACCAAATCAGCTTATATTTATCCAAAGTGAGTTCAGAATGGCTTATTTACGTCAGTTTTTATATTTCATTTCGCAATTACCTATTTTTAGTATAATATAATTGCATTGAATGGTCCATGAGTTTTCAACAATGATTCAATGCTGTCTCGACGGATTATAAATTTTACAATTACCTTTTATTATAACTTTTATTTTTAGCGGTAGCAACCATTATTAATTCATCACTCCTCAAAATCATTGTTTTTGATTCAAAAAAGACTAAGGCCGATTTTACATTTTCACTGTAAAACCGGCCTAGTCTAAAATCTCTGTTGTCATCCGTTTGGACTCCTTCTATTGATTTTATCAAAAATCTTCTTTTTCACTTTTCTTCATAAACATCGCCAACTTTTTGGAATCATCTTACTCTTTAGATTAGATTCGTTTTAACTCATCCTAATCATCCAGAAATCTTATCGTCATCATCTTCACCGAATGGTTTTTCTTGATACCCAATGATCTTTGACTATCTCTGTTTGATGTGTTTGAGGTTTCTTCCGTTCTTCATTTCGGAGCAATCTGTTTTCTCATTCAAATTTTTCCCACTGCCTTTAAAAGAATCAATTTGCCACTGGTCAATTATTTACGTCAACCCCGGTAATTTTAGTTTTATTGGTGAGTTGTGCGCTTGTTTACTTTTCTATGACCGTAATCATTTAATTCAGAAAAGGATTAAGTTGATTCTTGATTCAATTGTATTATATCACTTTATTCGCATAAGTAAATAGACAGGGTGTAAATATTTGTATAAATAATACGTATACTGTTAACTGCTTTGTAAACGGTTCTTCTAAAATAAAACGTGAACGATGTTCTCGACTCGCCCCGCAGAGGAAGATTTATTCTTCAAATTGTAACAAGCCAAGATTGCCAAAAGAAAAGGACTGGTTGACAGAAATCCATTTCCCGGAGCGGATAAACGGTGTTGGTTTTTCCATCGGGTTTATTAAAGAAAATATGATAGAATAAAGCCTAGTTTTATAAAATCAAGCGATGGGAGCTGTATTAATGAAGAAAGACCTTAATCTAACGAAACAGATGATGATTCTTGAAAAACAGGAACAGAATTTTTTAAATCAGACCGACAATGCATTTATGAAATCAAACTTTACCCCGATGGTCAATAAAATCCAGGCAAAAATACCGGATAAATTACAAGCAACCTTGGATTCGGCCTTCTATATAGGGTTTCATTTTGTCTTTGAAAAAGGAAGCTCGTTAATCGAAAAAACATATAATAAAGAAAAAATCGATATACAATATGATTTGAATAATTATGCCATTGAAAAATACATGAAAAAAAAGCATTTGAAAACGCTGGATAAATCGTCAAAGCATTCCAAAACTATCAATGAATCTATCTCTGCCATTGAAGGAGGCGTTCTGGGTTTGTTGGGGATTGGACTGCCGGATATCCCCCTGTTTCTTGGGGTTATCGTCAAAACCATTAACGAAATCGCTTTGTCTTATGGCTTTCAATATGCCTCCGCTGAGGAAAAAGCCTACCTGCTTTATCTGATCTGCGCCGCCATGACAAAAGAAGACCAGCGCAAAGCCTATAATCAAAAAGTTGAGCGCTTAGGTCAGGCTATCGACGCTCATAGCGCCACCAACATTGAGCTGGAAGCTGTTATGAAGGAGACTTCTGACCTTTTATCCAATACCCTGCTAACGGCGAAGTTTATTCAGGGACTGCCCCTTGTCGGCGTCATCGGCGGTGTCGTCAATCCCTTTACGATCAATAAAATCGGCAAATACGCCCGGATTAAGTATAAGAAGCGGTATTTACTGAGCAAAATGAATTCCATGCCGATAACTCACGCCTGAGTACTTTGGAACGTTATCCTCCAGCAAAAATTTGCGTTCTCAGATCTATTAAACAAACAACTCAGAAAAGACCAGTCCTGACCTTAACCTAATGGATAAGACGGGACTGGTCTTTTTATGTCATAATTATTGGAGTACCGATAATTTATATCGATGTTAGATCAATATTTAGAACATTTCCTTACTGAGTCGGTCAATGACCTTGGTTGTTTCTTCATATACACCTGGGAATGAACTAAAATTCAAGCCCTGGGTCAGGTTCGGAATAAAATATAATTTTCCGCATTCCTGGCAAGCTTTTTCAGTATATTCAGCCACGATTTCTGGTGTCCAGTCAGGGAAATCAACCACTCCGCTATCGATAGCACCCATAAATGCGATTTGCTTACCATATTTTTCAATTAGTTCTGGCACATTATTGGTTGTCATCACGCCCTGCCAGATATCGATGCCCATTTCGATCATAAAGGGGATCAGGTTTGCACCATACGAATCGCTATGGTGAACAATCAATTCAACGCCGTTTTCTTTGTAAAAACCATAGATTTTCTTATAAGCTGGTAAAAAAAATTCTGCGAACATTTCTGGTGAAACAAAAGACGAACGTTGACTGCCCCAGTCATCATGATGGAAAATACAATCAGGATGAATTCGGTTGATCAATTCTTTTGCATAGGCCAGTTCATACTCCACCAGATAGTCAATCAAGTCATGCATGTCTTCAGGCTCTTCATAAAGTGCCATTAAAGCGTCTTCCATGCTCATCAAATGATGAGTCATTTCAAAAATTCCCGGTGCCACAAAAGCGGTTACAAATTCTTCACTGCGATCGACTGCATTGGCGTGGGCAACAGCAGCTGCCCACGCTTCATCTGAGGTGGCAACAGCTGGTGCCTTAACCTGGTTTTTCCAGTTGGTGATATCTTTTAATACCTTATGTTCTTCATCATGCACCGGAAACCCACCTAATTGATCAGCTGGCCAGCTAAAAGTAATGCCCCAGCCATTTTTAATTGTCTGACCAGGTCCAGCCATTTCGCCCAGTGGTGCTTCCATGATTAAATTCATGAATTCGTATTGATTTACAAACCGATCAGGATTGCCACCCTTGATGGTTTCCATTAGATTCTGTCTTTTTGTTAACATTGATGGTCTCCTTAAAATTTTGATATTTGAATAATTTTTACTTATACAACCAATTCTTTAGCTTTAACAGCAGCACTACCAGCATCTGGCGCAAATCCATCAGCTCCGATTTCAGCTGCGTATGCTGGTGTCACCGGTGCGCCACCAACGATAACTTTAACATCCAGTCCACTGGCTTTAATCGTTTGAACGGCTTCTTTTAAAGCTGGCATGGTTGTGGTTAACAGCCCGGAACAGGCGACCAAGGTGACATTTTCATTTTCTTTGACGGCTGCTACAAAGCGTTCAGCAGGGACATCGACACCAAGGTCAACGATCGTGAATCCGGCGCTTTCGATCATCATCGAGACCAGGTTTTTACCGATATCATGTAAATCACCAGCAACGGTTCCGATAATGCAGGTTCCTAAAGAGGTCGCAGTATCTCCTGCCATCAGCGGGCGTAAAACGTCAACGCCTTTTGACATGGCTTTGGCGGCAATCAACATTTCGGGAACAAAGATTTCTCCGGATGAAAATTTTTCGCCGACAACACTCATCGAATCAACCATTGCTTGGAGGATTTCGCCTGGTGTATTACCTTCATCCAAGGCTTCCTGGACTAATCCGGGAATTAGTTTTGTTTTACCAATTTCCACCTTTTCTTTAACTTCTTGAATTTTTGACATGTTTTTTCTCCTATTCAGTTTTTATTTTATATGTTTTAACATCTGGTCACTAGGCTGTGTGCACCGGTTACCAGAATCTGATTGAACGGTTTAATGATGGTTTTATAAGCCTCTGAATTTTACGAAAACATCGTTATCGATCAATTCTGCATTGAGCTAGAAGACAGCATTTAAGTAACTTTTCACTGAATCATAAAAAACAACTTTATCGATTTTAGAATCGATACTTTGCCTCAAACTTTAAAATTATACCGCTTTTTAATCGTTTTTGAACAAATTTTTTATTGAATTATCGTTTTTATTTCAAAATCATTGTTATTTTTTTCCTGTCTTTTGTAGCTCTAGTATAGCACCGCTGAAAAGGAACGTCAATATATTTTTTAAACGTATTTAATATTTTACAATTTTATTTATTACCCTTTTAAAATGACATTTTTAAGCTTATTTTATAATAATTTATTTTTATTTAACATTCAATCAAACTAAATAAGGGCATAAAAAAAGTGAGGTTCCCCCCACTTTGTTATGTTATTTAATGTGTATCAATACGTAAAAATCACCGTTATAGATCGGTTCTGCCCCAGATTTTTCAATCGCCAAAAACATCGCTACCAGGGAAATGGCCACCTGATCATTTTCCTGCTTAAAGGTCGCCGCCTCTGCCGACATGAAGTCTTTGCTGATCTGATAAGCATCCCCCGAGGATGTGTCAAAGTGATCAAAAACATCTTTCATATCAATCCGCATCAGCTCTGACCCGTTTTCTTCTGAGAGGATCAACATCCCGGGAGCCGCAATTTTATCTCGTGAAAGCGTATAGACTTTTCCCTCTGACTCAAAGGTGCAGATAAGCGAATCCATTTTTTCATCCTGCACATAGAAATTCACCACTACAAAGGTCTCGTAGCCAGAAATATCGAGGGGCGACTGCTGATTAAGATTCAGATAAAGGGAATCCTGACGGTATGGATTTTCATCGTAACGATAAAAACCAAAGGTATCATAGAAATCCTCGTAAACATTAAATTCTTCACCTAGATAAGGAATATTTTTGCTATATTCCATCATAGCCAGGTAGTTGACCGAATCAGAGATAATCTTTTTGGCCGCCTCAGATACCGATGCATTGGGACTGATTGTATTATTTTCTAGCATCTTGTTTTCAATCAGAACATCAGTGAGCCGCGCAGTCTGATTCGTTCGACTAATGGTAAAGGCATCCACCGGTGGCATAATCGAAACCAGCGAAAACCCGATCAGTAACGCTGCGATGATGCCATTTTTTCGTATCGGCATAAAACACATTAATACACCAGAAACAACGGCAAAGATCCCAAAAATAATTACATAGTAACGGCCGTGGGTCATCCCCGTTTCTTGAATCCGCAACACCGAGGCGACAATCTGAAACAGTACAATGGGAACCAGCACCTTGGGAAATATCTTCCGGAACCATTCAGCAACCTTATTTTCCAGGCTGCTGGCGAGAATATAAATCAATATCACCGCGATCGCAAAACTGACCAGCATCGGTTCCAGGCGATTATCGATCCAAAAATCGCCAGTGATGTTTCGGGCGATATAAATAATCAGAATAATCGTATATATCGTCAACAATGGAATGATGATATAGGAAATCAGGACCTCCAAAAATTTCGGACACAGGCTCGATCGTTCGACTTTTTCGCGGTTATGTTCCAACGTCTCAGAAGACTGGTTTTTATCTGCTGCACCAGGGTATATTGGAATCAGCGAGAGAAAGTAAATTGGTGCAAATAGCATCCCGACAATATTTAAGGTGTGCAGATAGGATTTATCCGACACTCTAAAAAGCAGCAGATCAATAGCGGTGATGATCAGGGTGATCCCGGTAAACAAAACGCCGGAAAATAGCAGGGAATTGAAGAATGCTTTAAAAGCAGCCATAAAGCCCTGATTAAAGCTGACCTCGCTGTTGATCACCGGAACCCAGATGTAAGCAATCAATAGTGCCAACAGCGCCACCGATGTGCGGATCCAGGTTTCGATGCTAGTACTAGCATACTGTCTGACGATCACAAAATAACCGAGTGTCAGTATTAGACACACAGCCATTGTGGCGATCCGAACGGAGGGCTTGTCAGAAAAACGCTCCCAAGCCGCCTGGAGGGTAAACGCCAGAAAAGCCCCAACCAGAAAGGTCAGTAAATATTTGGTATAATCAACCTCGTGATGAATCGCCATGGCATTTACCATCGCTGCCGCCACCAGAAAAGCAACCGTGAGCGGATATCGTGATAAAGCCTCAACCAGCCCGCTGATTTTTTCCCAAGTCTTATCTAACAGTTTCATGTTTTTTCCTTTCTTTCAATTCAATTTTTATCCGGCACAATTGGCTGTTAAGAACTATATACCCTTTACCGCCAGGTATAAAGGCAATATTTTGAACAACTTCTATCAAATCTCGATAAATTCATCTAAAACTGATCACCGCAGTGATTTTTGGTTGTTCACCAAAAACAGACCAGCTTTCGCTGGTCTGGATCGCTTTGAATTTTCTTTATAAAAGATTTTTGCCGCGATTGTTAATCATTTTTCGATAAAGGGATTAACGATCGAGCCTGGTGCGGCACTGCCCTTGGGAATAATTTCAATGCAGATGCCTTCCAGGCGATAACCAAAACCAGCAGTTCCTGCTTGTTGGCCATTGCTGGCCCAACCCATCCAGCCGACGTTCTGGGCATGAACCTGATAATAAACATCAAAAAGATCGGCGTCGGTACCAGTTAATTCAATGGCGATGGCTTCCAGGCGCAGGGATTTTCCGGCGGTGCCGCTTAAAGCACCATCAGCCACAAAATTCTGCCAGCCGATGTTCTGGACATGGGTTTTATATTTTACCCCAAGGTTATAGTTTTTGGTAATGGTATTGATCTCAATCGCTTCCAACCGTAGCGATTTTCCTTCGGTTCCGCTGATGGCACCATCAGCCACGAGACTTTGCCAGCCAACATTTTGTACATGGGTTCGATATTCAATCGCTGGTGCCGCTTTTTCTTTTACCACGTAATTGACAATCGATTCTTTGACCATACTGCCTTTTCCATCTTGCACCTGCGCTGACAAGGTATAAATGCCCGCTACGGTTGGTGTAAAGGCAGCTGTGCCGAGGCTGCTGTATTCTTGAATAGTCGTGGTTTTTCCATTTAAATCGTAATAAAATCCATATTGATAATCCTCTTCGCCGCCACTGGCGACGGCACTCAAAGTAAGTAGCGTTCCCAGGGTTTGGCCGGTTGGTTTATCAACCGTAAAGGTATCAATCTTTAATGGATTCGTGGGCGTAACCTTGGCCAGGGCAGCATCCAGCTGAATCATGCCATAACCATAGTAATCATCTCTGCCTTTAGCACCAAAATCCAGCGCCGTTTCTTTAAGCAGCGTTTCAACCTGGGTACTGGTCATCGTATAGTCCGCTGCCATTAAAACGGCACAGGCGGCAGCTGTAATCGGACTGGCAAAAGAAGTTCCCGAGGCTTCTTCATAGGTACCGTTATGATTTGTTGAATAAACTTTATAGCCTGGTGCACACAAGTCAACCAGACTATTGTGTTGTGAAAAATAGGCAATTTTATTGGTACTGTCAGTGGCTCCCACTGAAATGACATTATTATAAGAAGCCGGAACTGCCAGTTCACCGCTGTAGTTAGCGTTGCTGCCTTCATTTCCGGCCGCCGCCACCAGCACCTTACCGGCACTGGCAGCATTTTCCACCGCCGTCCGCAAAGCTGCTGAAACCATATAGCCACCAAAACTCATATTAATGACTTTTACATCGGGTCGTGCTGCCGCATCAAACAAGGCGGCACAGATATAACCCACATCGAGATTCTTGTCACCATCCGACAGGCCGCCAACCCGATACGGGGCTACCTTGATATTGCTAGTGCCGACGATCCCGGCCATGCCAATACCATTATTGGCCACCGCCGCCACACAGCCTGCGACCAGTGTGCCATGACCCGATAAATCAACCATGTCGGTGCTTCCTTCGACATAATCATAACCGGTGACAACATTATTGGCGATATCAGGATGTTGGATATTCAGACCGGTATCAATGACCGCCACCACCACCGTTTGTGAATTATTGACCTTATTCCAGGTCTCATCGGCGCCAACCCGCTCAAACTGCCAGGCTTTAGATAAATCTGGATCATTTGGCAAAGCCGCAGTCTGAATATAGCTGTTTTTTTCCGCTACCAACACATTGGGATTTTCCGATAGCTTGGCTACCAGAGCATCAGTGCTAATTGAATCGGCAACCTGAATGATATCGACTTGTTGACCTAACGTTTCACCGCCCTTGATATCCTGACTGGTCAGGGCAAGACTTCCAATCGTAGCCCGATCCTTGTAAATAACGACGATCTGATCATTGATATTTGAATTGACCTCAAGATCTGCGACTTGATCCAAACTCTGAATGACGATCGGCTGCCCTTCTGCGACAACCCCCAGCGGACAGGAACTTCCAATTAAAACGATTGCGAGCAGGAAGACGATTGCCTTCTTAAATTTCATAGATATTACCTCTTGCGCTTTCTGTTCTTTTTTTAAATCGGAGAATTTGGTTTTGGGATTGCTCTTTCATTATTTCTTTAACTGAGCACCATTTTGTTCCTGTCTGACCTGCATATCTATTCTGATATTGAGATTATACCCGTAAGCAAGCTTTTTTTCAATCGCTAATTATTTATACCCTTCCCACTACTTGTGACTTTTCTTAAAAATATCTGAATTCTAAGTTTCACTAAAGGTTTGGGGGGTATTATTTATTCAAGAGATAAATATCTCCTTTTTCTTTTCATTCCTAATATAAAAAAAGCAGTGCATCCATTCGGGATCACTGCTTTTTTATTTTTCGTGATGGTCTAAGAGAATAAAAACATCACTATAATTCCACCGATGACACTGGCAACACCAATACCGATGGCCAGCAGTTTTTCATTTTTAATATCGTCCAGTAATTCGTCTTCTGATTTATAGGTCACGTGGGATGGTTTTTTGGTGGTTACTGATCTTCCCACATAAAGTCGGCTTCCCCGTTTATGTATTTCGCCCAGAATATACATCGGCTGATCCTCTGGAAGAATTTCTTCGAAAAAGCGATAACCAAGGAAACGGGATCCTCGGGGGTTTGAAAAATTAAAATTGAAGTTGTCTCTGACCCAGTTAGAATCTGATGATTCCATGCGGTTGCAGCCTGGCATTAAATCGACATCAGCACCAAAACTGGCCATATCAATATAGACTTTTTCGTCTGAACTACTGTCTGAAAGATAAACTTCCACCGGGCTTTTTTCACTAGATAAAGAAGTTTCTACCTTATCCGTAATGGTTCTGGTATTTCCTTTATCATCACGCTCGGTCCTGGTTTCTTCATGAACGGAAAACGCTTCATTTTCATAATAAGCCACCGGGCGCTGCGAAAACGGAGCTTCCACATCTCCTGAAACACTGTGAAGGTGACCCTTCACCTCACTGTAATGGCGATAATTTTCATCCAAACTGGATAAATCACCAACAATGTCCAAGATATCTTTAATGCAGGTTGTCTGTTGAAACTGGATTTCGGCTACCTTGTTGGTGTTTTTTCGAAACATATAAACAGCATAGCAAATCCCGGCAACCATTATCAGTATTCCAATAATATATGCCATGGTTCTATTCTATTCCCAATTCCGCTTTAAGCTTGGCCAATTCATCATCAACCGCCGCTGTTTTTTCCAGTGCTTCAAACTCGTCTTCCAGACTGGTATTTTCTCCAGCCATTTCGGTAAAAGCCTGAGCTTCAGCTTCTTTGGCGTTGACTTTCTGTTCCATTTTATCCAGTTTAGTGAAAGCACTGGTACTATCGGTACTATTTAAAGAGGTGCTGACACTTTTTTGGGCATCGGCCATCTTAGAGCGGGCAATCAGCATATTCTGTTTCATCCGGGCTTCTTCGAGCTTGGATTTTAATTGACGAACCTGATCTTTTAATTGACCGACCTGTAAGCTCATCGAATCATAAGCTGCCTGAAACTGTACCAAATCTCCATCGACGCTTGTTTTTTGCGCCAGTGCTTTTTTTGCCAGTTCTTCATTGCCTGCCAATAATGCCGTTTTCGCTTTTTTACTCCAGTCTTCTGAAGCAGCTTTAGCCGATTCCAATTGTTTTAAAGCCTGTTTTTCACTGCCCATGGCCGCACCCAATGCCTGGGTTGCGCTATTAACCTGTGCTTCCATGTCAATGATAATCTGTTTTACCATTTTTTCGGGATCTTCTGCCTTATCCAGCATGTCATTTACATTCGCCTTTAACAAGTCACTAAGACGTTCAAAAATTGCCATTTCTTCCTCCTGCTATTTGTTTTTTTATTCCAGGGCAATAAATGCCTGGGCCAATTGATTATTTCCGGCCACCGCCTGATTTCGATCAAATCGCCTTTTTCTGTATCTTCATCTTAACAAATCTGAGTAAATAAGTCTATTGCTTTTTTTGTTTTGAGCGTAAATTAATGCCCCTTCATCACGATAAAACGCTGTACAATTTCACGCTTATGATCGCATTTTTCCGGCTACTTGCCAGCCAAGGTATCCCTGCCGAAAGTTATTTTAACCGATTTTACAGGCAATCTATCAAATCAAAGTGTGCACTTACACCAATATATTGTATACTCGGTGGCTTGATTTAAATTTTGACACCTCAACCAAGCTATTTTATTCTCGTTTACTGTTATTATTTATTTGATTTGGGTAAACATCATTCAAATAACGAAATTAGTTTAGCTTACTAAGGAGGAATAAAAAATGCGATGGATGCTTAACATGAAAATTGGCGTGAAACTCATTGTGAGTTTTATTATTGTCGCCCTGATCACCGGGGTGGTTGGCGTTGTTGGCATTGTGAATTTACAGAATCTTCAAAATTCCAATCACTTACTTTACGAAAAGATGGCGCTATCCATTGCCGATATTGGTCAGATTTCCACATCCTACCAGCGGATGCGAGTTATTGTGCGGGATATGATTATTGAAAACAGTCCAGAGTTGATCCAATCCAATGCGGATAAGGTTATCCTCCGCAACAGCGAAATTGACGAGGCGGCGGCGGCTTTTCAGGAAACCATCGTCGATCCGGAAATGCAGGCAATCTTTGACGAACTCATTGCATCCCGCAAGGTTCTGGCTCAGGAATTCGAAAAGGTTAAAGAACTGGCGATCCAAAATCGTGATACTGAAGCTTTCGCACTCATGGCCGATACCGGATCCTATGAAATCGCCGCTTCGGTAGTCATGGATACGATTAATGAGCTGGTTCCAATGAAATTAGCAGAAGCAGAGCTTGCCCAGGAGCTTGATACTGCCACTGCCAACGCCGCCATGACGACGATGATTATTGTGACTTTAGCCGCTTTTGCTATCGCCATCATCTTCGGTCTGGTGCTTCGTTCGATGATCAGTAAACCTCTGCAACAGGCCAATCAGATGATCAAAGAAATGAGTCTGGGACATTTTACCCTCCGTCTTAATATGAACCGGAAGGACGAAATTGGCGAAATGGCCGCATCGATGGACAATTTTTCTGATGACATCCAAACCGTTGTCATTGGCACCATGAATCAGATTGCAAACGGTGACGTCAGCACCAACGTCGAACCGAAAGACTCCCATGATGAGCTTTCTCCAGCCCTTAAACTGACCATCGAAACGATTCGAAATCTGATCAGTGAAGCGACGATGCTGTCCCATGCAGCCATCGCCGGCCAATGGGAAACCCGGGGTGATGCCGATACCTTTAGCGGTGGTTTTAAAGAAATTGTCGACGGGTTCAATGCCACCCTGGATACTGTTGTTGACAAAATGGTCTGGCATGAAGCCATTATTGACGCCATCCCCTTCCCGCTCCATGTCACTGATAACGATATGAAATGGACCTTTATGAACAAACCATTTGAAGATTTAATGATTGCCAATGGGGTCATCAAAGACCGAACTTCCGCCTGTGGTATGGACTGCTACAATGCCAATGCCGATATCTGCCAAACCGAAGGCTGCGGCATCAGACGTCTGGTTGATCAAGGCTTGAACGACAGCTATTTCGAATGGGTCGGCCGAAGCAATAAACAGGATACCGCCTATCTTAAAAATAAAAACGGCGAAAGTATTGGCTTCGTCGAAATCGTCACCGATTTAACCCCCATTATCCGGGTTAGCGACTACACCAAGTCGGAAGTATCACGACTGGGCAATAACCTGATTCGTTTATCAGCCGGTGATCTCGACTTCGATCTGAATGTTGGTGAAGCCGATGAGTATACCTCTGAAGTCAGTGCCCAATTCCACGAAATCGGCAACACTTTAGGCGAAGTTAAAAATTCCGTCGGTAACCTGGTTACTGATGCTACGATGCTAGCCGAGGCCGGAATTGCCGGGCGCTTGGATACCCGGGCTGATGCCAGCCGACATCAGGGCGATTTTGCCCGAATTGTCGACGGCGTTAACGCCACTCTGGATGCCGTTGTCGAACCGGTGCAGGAAGCTTCTGCCACCTTAAAAGAACTGGCTCAGGGCAATCTGAACACCGGTATGGTCGGCTATTATAACGGCGATTACACCTTGATTAAAGATAATATGAACCAGACCGTCACCTTCCTGAAACGTTACGTCGATGAAATCGCCGATACCCTGGAAGAAATCGGCCGGGGCAACCTGAATCAACAGATCACCACCGATTATCTGGGCGATTTCCAGGCCATTAAAACAGCTCTCAACGATATCACCAGTAATCTCAGCAACACCATGACCGAAATCAATATGGCCGCCGGTCAGGTCGATATGGGTGCCAAACAGATCTCTGACGGTGGCCAGGCTTTATCTCAGGGAACCACCGAACAGGCCAGTGCTATCCAGGAATTGACGGCTTCCATTGAAGAGGTGGCTGCCGAGACTAAACGAAACGCTATGAATGCCAATGAAGCCAATGAATTGGCTGTCAATGTTCGTACCAACGCCGAAAAAGGCAATAATCAAATGGCCACCATGATCGGTGCCATGGGCGAAATCAATGATTCTTCAAATAATATTTCTAAAATTATCAAGGTTATTGATGACATTGCTTTCCAGACCAATATTCTGGCTCTGAATGCCGCTGTTGAAGCGGCTCGAGCCGGTCAGCATGGCAAGGGCTTTGCGGTCGTCGCTGAAGAAGTAAGAACCCTGGCCGCTCGAAGTGCCGAAGCCGCCAAAGAAACCACTGGCTTAATTGAAGGTTCGATTGACAAGGTCAGCGTCGGAACAAAAATTGCTGATGACACCGCTGAAAGCCTCAAAGAGATTCTCAGTCAAATTGATAAGGTTGCCGGTTTAGTCGGCACCATTGCTCAGGCTTCTAATGATCAGGCTTCAGAAATTGCCCAGATCACCCAGGGTATCGAGCAGGTATCTCAGGTTGTTCAGACGAATTCAGCCACCGCCGAAGAAAGCGCCGCTGCCAGCGAAGAACTTTCCGGCCAGGCAGAAATGCTCAAACAAATGGTCGATGCTTTCCAGTTGAAAGTCAAAAGCGATTCTGTTAAAACCGCCAATTCAACTGTTGCCCCGTCCCTAAAACCGGTTATAGCACCGTTGCCGGAACCAAGCATTATCCTCGATGATATGGATAAGTATTAATTAAGCACCACCTTTTGAGGCCTGGTTTCTTCAATCCAGGCCTCATTTTTATATTCCTGAAGCAGTCTTGATCGGTTTTCGCCGCTTAGATTCCACCCCACTTTGGGTCCCATAAAATTCGTTGACATCTCGCTGTTGTCTTGATTATAATGAAGGCTACTCCAATGATTTATCTTCATAACATAAAAGGAGCACTTATGAAAAAAATGGTTCACACGCTTGTTCTGATTTTTATTTTTACCGCTATCTGGCTTATTTTAAATGAAAGTCTGGCTTTTTCCGAGATCTTGACCGGCCTCTTTTTTTCAGCAGTAGCGCTTCTCTTCACCAATCACTACTTGCTGGAAAATGATTATCTCAGTACTTATCGCATCAAACTCGAGGTTCTTTTTCATTATGCCATGTATTTATTCGTTCAAATTTACCGCTCCGGCTTTTTAGCTATTTTTAAAATTATCAAAGGTGAGGATACCGTAAAAATCATTGAATACGAAACCTGTATCAGTGATGACCTGAGTATTTGTCTGTTAGCTAATGCTATCACCCTGACTCCCGGAACGGTGACAATCGGTAAAAATGGCCGCCTGCTTCAAATTCTCGCTTTCCAGGATGAAGACACATTTACTGACATTACCGAAGGTAAAACTTGTTCCCCTTATGAAATGATTTTAAGGAGTTTGGATCGATGACCTTTTTAGAAACAACCCTGCTGGTCATTGCCATCTATATTACCCTGGTACTTGTTCGAGTCATTCTGGGTCCCACCATTTGGGATCGTCTGCTCGGTTTAAATGCCATTTCAGCCAAAATCATCATGTCCATCGTCATTTTAGCACTCATCACCAATCAATCCTATTTATTGGATGTGGCGCTGGTTTATGCACTGCTGGGATTTATCAGCACGGTCCTGATTGCCCGATTTATCGAAAAAAAAGGAGATATCACATGATCGATTTGCTGGCTTATCTGCTGATCACGGTCGCACTTCTTTTTATGGCTTTAGGAGTCATCGGCCTGTTTCGCTTTAACGATTTTTATTCCCGGATTTTAATTTCCTCTAAAATCGAAACGGTTGGTTTTCTGACTATCATGATCGGATTGATCGTTTTATCCGGACTCACCTATGCCACCATGAAAATCTTTCTGATTACCCTGCTGGTGATGGTCACCAACCCGTTGTCCACTCACGCCATCGCCCGATCAGCTTTTTTGAGTGGCTATACCATTAATCAGGAGACCCGACGATGACCGAAAACATCTTTTTAATCGCTTTAGTCGTTCTCGCAATCGTTGCTCTGAATACCAAAAAACTGCGGCGGGCGGTTGTTTATCTGGGCGCTTTTTCGCTAGTCAGTTCCTTTGTTTACCTGCTTTACGGTGCCCCGGATGTGGCCATTGCTGAAGCCATTATCGGAAGTACCATCACCACAGTTTTATATCTGGTCGCGCTGCGAAAATATCAGGTCTTCTCTATTTACTATGCCAACAGCGCCAACGATCAGAATCTTCGGCAGCTTAAAAATGAACCTCCGTTTCTAACTAGTCTGGAAGCTTTTTTGATCAAACGGGAAATGGAGCCGCAACTTATTTATTCTGGAGAGCCCATTGAAACGATTCTCGCACAGGAAAAATTTGATCTTGCCATCCATCATACCGACCAGGATATTTGGATTTATGGCTGTGCTGAAGACTATCAGATTGATGCGGTTGAAGAATACTTACTGGCGAACCATAGTGATTTAAATATTCACTTGATTCGATGTGCCGAAGGAGACGATAATGAAGCGTAGAGTCATTACCATGATTTTTACCATGGTTCTTGCCGGTCTGGTTACTTTTATTAATTTTGATACCAATCTGGTGGCCGACCCGCTAATCGCAAATTTTTATCTTGAACATTTCCATGCCGACACCCACACTCAAAATGCTGTGGCCGCGATCTACCTGAATTACCGGGTCTTTGACAGTATTTTTGAAACTCTGATTTTGCTAGTCAGTGTCTCGGCCGTCATTACTTTTTCATGGAGGCGTACCGATGATTGATCGTTCTGAAATTATTTCCCGCATGACCGGGCTTTTGTATCCCTTTATTTTATTGTTTGGTTTTTACATTATTTTAAACGGCCATGCCAGTCCTGGTGGCGGATTTCAAGGGGGTGCTGTACTGGCCGCGGTTTTCATCACCCGATATCTGGTCGAACCTGATCGCTGCATCCGCCTGAAAACCTTGAAAACGGCGGAAAAGGTTCTCTTTATCTGTATTATTCTTTACCCGGCCTTTTTTTTATTCTCAACCACCGCCAACCACTCAGAACTGACGAACCTGACCTATCTTATCGCCATGAATTTTTTAATCGGCTTAAAAGTCTGCAGCGGTTTTACGATTATTTTTTTTAGATTTGCCTTTTATGAAGGGGGTATTTGATGATAGCTATTAACGGAGAATCAATCAGCATTTTGCTTTTTTTTGTGGGCGTCTATGGCCTGATCGCCAGAAGAAACACCATCAAATCAATTATGTCCATCAGTATCATGCAGGTGGCTATTATTTTATACTTTATTACGGCTAATATTGCCCCCGGCAGTGTCCCGCCGATTGGTGATGTCGCTCAATCCCTTCAAGTCGCTGATCCACTCCCGCAGGCCTTAATGATTACCGATATCGTCATTGGTATTGGGGTAACAGCAGCTGGTTTAACGATGTTTATTCATCTTTATCATCGTTTTGGCTCGACTAACTGGCAAAAGATTATGAAAAAAAGGAATCACCATGATTAATTTACATTGGCTTATCTTGTTACCGATTATTTTTGGCACCGTTGTTAAACTAATTCCCCTTAAAACAGCCAAAAAACTGATCGTTTTGTTTCAGGCCGCCTTGCTGCTTTCAAGCGCCATGATTTTTATTGAGGTTCGTAAAAATGGCACCATCCTGGAAAACATTGGTGGCTGGCCGGATACCATCGGCATCACCTTACGGGCTGATCTGCTGGCCTCAGCAATGGTTCTGTTGACCTGCTTATTATTTTTGGCGATGATCACCTTTGTTCAAAACAAGCACTATGCCGATCACCTCTTTTTCTTTCTTTTTCTGAGTCTGGAAAGCTTGATTGTCGGTATTTTTCTTTCCAATGACTTATTTAACATTTTTGTTCTGATTGAAGCCGCCACCCTGATTATCACCATTTTGATTATGTATAAGAAAGCCAATGTCGCTATTTATGATGGGATGATGTATTTTCTGATCAATGTAGTGGCGATGTCATTTTTTCTGATGGGTCTGGGGATGCTTTATAAGAAAATTGGCGTGCTTGACTTTTATGCCCTGGAAACAGCGCTTAGTCAGGTCAAAGACCCCCAAAGCCTGATTCTTCCCTATGCCTTTATGATTACAGCAGTTAGTTTAAAGGCTGCTTTAATGCCGCTTTTCAGCTGGCTGCCCAAAGCTCATGGTACGCCCAGTGCTCCTTCAGTGGTTTCTGCCATCTTATCCGGGTTATACGTTAAAATCGGCATCTACTTATTTATCCGTTTACAGACAGCTTTTTTACCGCTTATCGACACCTCCGAACTCTTTGTTATTCTGGGATTTATCACCGCTATTGTCGGTTTTGTGTTAGCCTTTGCGCAAAATGACCTCAAACTCCTTTTGGCTTATTCAACTGTTTCTCAAATCGGTTTGATAATGATCGGTATCAATATGGGTACCCCCCATGCCTATTGGGGAGGACTCTATCATATTATGAATCACGCTGTTTTTAAATCAACCCTCTTTCTAACTGCCGGGATGATCATCACGGAATATCAAACCCGAAATATGAATGAGATCAAAGGGGTATTCAGGCATATGCCGACAGTCGGGGTAGCCACGGTCTTATCAATTTTAGGCATCGTTGGTGCCCCACTGTTTAATGGCAGCATCTCTAAATATTTGATTTCATATGGTTCTACCGGAACTTGGATTGAATACGGTCTGATTTTTATAAATTTGGGAACCATTATTGTCTTTGTTAAATATAGCCAACTGCTTTTCGGCGATTCCAACAAAAAAGAAACCGCTCACTCGGATATACTGGAGAAGGCGGTGGTATTATGTTTGAGTATTCTTTGTTTCTTGGGGGGTATTTTGGGCAGCGCTCTAATTACCCTCCTCTTTAAAGTCAACTTCCCCGTCGATCTTTTATCCGATGGGATAAAGCTCCTCTTGTTTTTAGCTTCCTTATTGATCGGAATTCTTATTTACTATGGGCTATTCAAGAAAAAAAATTACTTTGCCGTCTTCAATTCGATTGAACTGGGCTTTAATGAAATCTGTCTCTCCATTACGCTATTTTTTGCTTTTATGGTTGTCTATCTAAAAATAACCCTTTAATGATATTTTGATGTAGCCACCTGAATTTGAGCGGCAATTTCATAGCCCAAAGCCAACTGGCTTCCCAGCTAGTTCAACCGTCATCGGTCCGTTATATTCAGCCGAAATGACTGTGATAAAGGCGCCCTTTATTAAGCCCATACTGCAAAGACGTTTAGACAAAGCCTGATCCAATCCCAAATCCTTCACGACAACCGTACTGCCTATTCGACACATGGATAATGGCATATATCTCTCCTCATTTCTAGTCGCTCTTCCAATTTTCTTTGCGAATGACTGTGTTTTTCTATCATTTTTCCTAAAACAAAAATGATTTGGGCATCCAATAACTGAGGCGACTCTTTTTCGATTTCTTCAAAGGCCATTTCATAACTCAATGCCTTCCGATAATTTCGTTTGCTGGTCATCGCATCAAAAACGTCGGCGACCCCGACAATACGCTCGTATCGATGAATCTGATCACCCGCTAATTGGTTAGGGTAGCCACTGCCATCTAAGCGCTCGTGATGATTATGAACAATATCAACACTTCGCCCAGACAACCAGTTCTGCTCTTTGAGCACCTGAAACCCAATTTCCGAATGAGCCCTGATGACATCAAATTCAGATTCACTGAGCTTGCACGGCTTGTCAAGGATTCCTCTCGGTATAAACAGTTTGCCAATATCATGGAGCAGTGCCCCGACCCCGATCTCAACAATCGCTGTTTCCTTCAAACCCAGCTCCTTAGCAATACCGATTGCCAGTAAAGCTGTCCGGATCGAATGACCCGGCAGACAATTGCTGGCACAGTTTGCATTTCGATATTTTTCCAGATCCTCAAATGAGGCGCCTTTCAGTTTGACAATCATCCGTTTAACATATGTTCTGAATTTCACCGAAAAAACTTCCTGACTATCTGATAAACGGTGTAGCCGGTACACTTCGTTTAAATAATTCGAAAAAACATAAATATCTCGAGATGCTTTTTTTTCAGTCATCTAACTATCCTTTCATCACATTCGATCTTACTTGAATTGGGCACAGGTAACCCGGTTTTTACCATTTCGTTTTGAATAGTAAAGCAGTTCATCAGCCTGATCCACCAGCATTGTTTGTTCACCTCGGTTCAATGCCATCGTTGAATGACAAACCCCGGCGGAAAGGGTTATCCGCATCTGCTGATGATCAAACTCGAAGGGGTATTCTGCCACCGATATACAAATACGTTCGGCGATTTTCTGTCCAAAGGGTTCGCCGGTTCCCGGCAGTAACACCGCAAACTCTTCCCCGCCATAGCGGGCTCCGATATCTGCGGCACGGAGTTGTTTTTTGATAATCTGCGAAACCTCACGGATCACATAATCGCCAGAGAGATGGCCATAGATGTCGTTAACTGCCTTGAAATCATCAATATCAAAAAGAATCAGGGTAATCGGTGCGTGTTTTTCAGCAATGATCTCCAACGACTGATAAAAGGCCTGATGATTCGATAAATCAGTCAAAAAATCAGTGGTAGCGCGATACTCCAGCAATTGGTTTTTATATTCAATTTCTTCCATTGCATAGTGGTTTCGCCTATAAACATCACTGATGAGCTGGTTCAATTCACCGACAAAAAAACTAAACCCGACCAGGATTGCCCCCTGAAATAATACAACACCCAACGGAAAATAACCGTTCAGGATTCCCACCCATAAATAGCCCAGGGTTGAGAACAGACCATGGATGATACTTTTAGTGCGATAATTAGCTAAGCTGGCAATTAAAATAAACGTGCAGAAGATTGGCAGAGCAGTAAAATAATAATTGTCCAAATAACTACCACAAATGGAAATAAATAGAATGTCAATCATGCTTTGAAAATAACCACCTAACATGCTTTCCAATGTCAGGATTTGTCTGGTAGCAAACAGGTATAGTTCAAAGCCGACATAGATGCCGTAAAAAATCAGCATCAGTGTCATCAGCCATTGATACGATTGGGAAAAAATGTAGTAAACTAGAACCATTAGTACCATTACACTGTGAATCCCAATATATATTTCAGTAAAGATATGATCCTTTTGTGTGTTTTCCATCGACGACTCCTAACAATTTTCATCTATTAGTTAAAGCTAATTCATTACTAAAACACAAAAGTTATAGCTTCCTAACTTTCGTGTTTTAGTATACCATTTTGTTTTTATTTTATCAAGCGCTTTGTCAATATAATATCTGCACAATCGCTTTAACCATACTTGGCTTAGCTTATTTTTTCGTTTTTTGATTGGGGGTATTTAATTTCATCTATGCTAATGTATATGTTAAATTAAAGAATCTTACCAATCGAACTGGTAATTGCGCAGTATGCCGGCGATCATGGCGTCCCTGCATTAGAATATTTATTTCAACTTATAGAGCACAAATTTTGATCACTTAAATTTTTTTGCGAGATTGTCTTATTTGATCATTTATCTAAAGTAATGTCTAAAAATGGCGATAATAATAGTAAGAACGAATGAGTATAAATCAGACTATCCCTGATAAAACACCACACCGACTAATCAAGTCCCCCCTTTACAAAAATTTTTACTACATAACAGGAGGTTCATAAAAATGAAATGGCTTAAAGACATAAAAACAACTACCAGACCATGGTTAACTTTTTTATCCAGATTTGCGGCGAGCACTACTGATGAGCCGGATGATACGGCTATTATCAATGAATACTTTGCGACTTACCTGCAAAACATGGCCGCTGATCGAATTAAACCTGTTTCCTGTAAAACAAGCTTAAAACAACCTGAAAAATCGTTACGAGCCCTGTCCCCCTTAAAACAGGTACTATAAAAAATGTCCTTTCAGTGTAAATGCTGAAAGGACATTTTTATAGCTGTGATTATTTTATAATTTATGTTATCTTTAGCTGAATTTTGTCGATATAGTCTAGAGAAACTGGTAACTATAATTTTAATATTTTATAAGGAGGATGTTATGAATACAAATGCAATTGATGCGAACAAAGCTCTGAATCAAGCAATTCAGACAAAAGGCGTCACCCAAAATGCCGACGTCAAAGTTGAGCCTGAGGCTGCCGATAAAGTCCAGCCCGTTGTGCAAAAACTCGACTCCATTGAACTTGGCACCGCTACTTCTGAAGATATCGGAACCTACACTGTTGACCGTAAAAAAATAAACGAAATCAAGCAGGATTTTGCCCGCAATACTGAGTCGTTCAAAAAAATGGTTGAAGCCATGATTGAAAAACAGGGTAAGAAAGTCAATCAGGTTCTGAAAGATCTGGCCGACGGAAAAGAAGTCGACATTGTTGTGGATTCCGAAACCCAGGCTACTGCCCAGGAAGCGATTTCTGAAGACGGCTATTTTGGCGTGAACAAAACATCAGAACGGATTGTTGATTTTGCCAAAGCCCTCTCCGGCGGTGATAAAAGCAAGATTGAGACCCTGAGAAATGCCTTTAAAGAAGGTTTTGAAAGTGCCAAAGAAGCCTTTGGCGGGGAACTTCCTGAAATCTCTCAGCAGACTTATGATAAGGTTATGCAGGGTTTTGATGATTGGGCTAAAGAAGAATAACAACCATCATACTTAAAAATGTTTTTACTCTCTTAGACAGCAAAAATTTACACCCTAAAAAAGACCAGGAAAAATTTTCCCGGTCTTTTTTGTTTGACTCTATCGTTTCAGCTTATCTTTTTAATTTAAATTGCAAAATCATTTCCTTGAGCATCTACGATTGAGCGGGTAATTCTTGGCTAGCTAGCGGCTGATTGCTCAGCTATTGCGGTATTTCCCGCTCCTCACTGTTTCTACCCATAGTATCATTATAAACAGCAACCTTTAAATGATAGCAGAAATAAACATACTTGTTTGTTCGATATTTTTTGCCCATTATTAGTCGTTACTGATCGAGAAAACATCGCCATACTCCTGATTTTCAGTCAGCACCTTTTCCGCATAGGAGCAGTAGGAGATAATTTTCAGCTTGTTTTCCCGGGCAAATGCCACTGCCTTGGCCACCAGCTTAACTCCCAGCTCCTGCCCACGGAGCGCTCTGGTTACATAAACGTGTTCGATGATCAAACGCTGACCTTCGACGTGATAATTTAATAAACCAATCGGTTCCTCTTCATTGGCACCAATATAAAATTTGTTTTTGCGTTCATGAATGGTTTCCATTGTATCCTCCTGTTCATTTTGTATTTCAAAATTTTTACTGAAAAATTCAACCCGGTTTCAGCCATTATTTTTTTACCCAATAAAAAGCCTGCTCAAACCGCTCAAAAGCCTTTTATTTCAGTAATTCTATTATATAACCCCTGTCCGCTAAAAAAGCGAAAAATTTACGACTGATTTTAATATTAAAGCGACTTAATCTTAGTTGTTTAAGCGGTCAAGCGGTTGCATTCAGAATTTGACCATGTTATACTGTAAGAAAAGAATCATTTTAAATAACAGGAGAAAAAATATGGATGAACTAAGTAACTTAAGTGACATTGAACTCAAGAATAAACTGGCCAGTTTGAAAGAAGACCTGGACGATGTTGAAAATGAACGCAGCTTTATTTTCAAGCAATCGGGCATGCATGTCTCCAGTGGAAAAATCGTTGCTCAAATGGAAGCCTTTGATGCGGAAATCACTAAGCTTAAAGCCCTAATCTGTGAATGCACGGATGAAATTAAACGACGTAATTGTTAAATCTTAACAAGGGGTTTTAACCCCTTGTTTTTTTATCCAAAGCCTTTGTTTTAAACAAGCTGATCCTTAAATTTCTGCGGCGACACGATTTCGCCCCTGATCTTTGGCCCGATAGAGGGCCTGATCCGACCGGCTTAACAGGGCATCAATGCTTTCATCCTTGCGCAGTTGCGAAACCCCAAATGAACAGGTCTTTTTACCGGCCAAGTAAAACACATGCGATTCGATCATTTTTCGTAATTTTTCAGCTAAAACCATCGCCCCCGCCAGATCCGTATCAGTACAGATAATGATAAATTCTTCTCCACCCCATCGACCCAAAACATCGCTTTTGCGGATGCCCTTTGCCAGAATTTCGGTAACCTCAGTCAATACTCGATCCCCCACCAGATGACCGTATTGATCATTTACCCGTTTAAACAAATCAATATCCGCCATAATTATTGCTAAACTCTGGTCTGTGCGATCCGTCTCAGTCTTTTGATTTTTCAGCACTTCATCAATTTTGCGGCGATTGTAAAGCCCCGTCAGCTGATCTTTAATAACCAGATCCTTCAGTTCCTCTTCCAGTTTCTTCCGCTCCGTAATGTCCCGTTCAATATGAAGAACCCCGATTGCGTTTTTATTCTTATCTCTGAGTATATTGGCATTGGTTTCACAATAAAACAGACTGCCGTCTTTTCGAACCATCAGATATTCAGCCGCTCCGGTTAAATGACCATTGATCATTTCCGTAATAAAATAAATCGCCTTTTCATGATAGCTTTGATGAACAAACTCCAGAATGTTTCGGCCAATCATTTCATCCTGAGAGTCGTATCCCCACATTGCCACCGTCTGAGCTGTAACAAACTCGACCATTCCGTCCATTGTTGAAATCGCAATCCCGTCTGGAGAGGTCTCGATAATGGCCTTTAGTTTTTCCTCGCTGCTGCGGAGCGCCTCTGCTACTTTTTTACTTTCGGTAACCGTCCAGACCGCTTCCATTAATAGCGTAATATTAAGAATATCGGTTTCGTCATAATCCGTTGCTTTATTGGCCAATCCCACGACACCAACAATTTGTTTATCCTTAACAACGGGAATCGTTAAAAATTTCGTCATTGCGACATGTCCGTTGGGGCAACCCTTTTTTAACGAATTTTCTTTCTGAAAGTCGTTAATGACAATCGGTCGCCGCTGTCGTACTGCTTCTCCCCAGATGCCCGTTTTATCCAATTGATAGATCGTTTCCTGTTTCTCGATCTGACACGCTGCCATGACCTCTTCAGACCAGGTGTTAAGAACAAACTCGCTGGTCGCCTCACTATAATGATAAATATAGCCAATCCGGCTGTCAGTGAGTTCAATGGCCTGCTTTAAGGCGTAATCCAGAAATTCCTGAATCGTATCGGAAGGGTGTTGCAAAATATCAACCAGTCTCCGTAACCGGGCTTCATTGTTGCGACTCGCTTGATCACAAGGCCTTCTTGGTGTTTCCTCGGCTTTCATTTTTTCACCTTCCCATTCTTTTTCTCATACTGATAAATACTTCTTTGGTTAATAAACAACAACTAAATTAATAATGATTTATCTCTGTACGTTGTATTAAAGTATTTAAAAATTTCATTGATAATTGTACCGTGTGCGGGCAAGGGTCTGATCCCGCACTGATCGTCCCGATATTAAATATTTAATTCAACTTATCTACTATCCTTAATTATAATGACTTTCATATCAATTTACTACTAATTTATCACAAATCCAACCATTCAATTTATTGTTTGTCTGATCGACTATTGCTTTTGGGCAATGCAAAAGCAGCCACAGGAATTGCTCCTGTGGCTGCGTTGCTTGATTATCCGAAACGCTGTTTTATCTGAACCGATTAATCTTCTTTGTCAATTCCAGCCATTTTCTTTTGTGATTCAAGCGTACGACTGATGGTTTCTTCATCGAGATCATTAAAATCAATATATTTACCGGTAACGATGTAGAAGACCGTTTCAAAAATATTGGTGGCATGATCACCAATCCGCTCCAGATAAGATCCGACAAAAATGAACACTGATCCCTGATGGATATTTTTCGAACTATCCATCATATAAGCCAAACAGTCATGATGGATCTGAATATTCAGCGCATCAATCTCATCCTCCAGATCGACAACTTGCCGAATTTGAGTGATATCTTCGTGAACGAAGGCCTGAATCGCCAACTTCAACAATTTTTCAACCTGCTCACAAGCTCTAGGAATGTCCACCAGTCGTTTCATATAAACCACTTCTGATAATTCTAGCACCCGTTTAGAAATATTTACTGCCAAATCGGCAATCCGTTCGAGATTGGTAATAATTTTATAGGTCGAGGCCAGCCGTCTGAGGTCGGTGGCTACCGGACTCTGAGTGGCTATGACTTTACTGACAATCAATTGCAATTCTATTTCTTTGGCATCGACCATATCATCCCGATCAATCACCGCTCTGGCCAGTTCACAATTCTGTGATTTTAAGGCTACCACTGAATCTGACAACATTTTTTCGGTCATTGCCGACATCAGCAAAATCTCATCTTTAATTTTTCTTAGTTCTTCATTATATTCTTTTCGCATCCTCTTCTCCTTATCAACCGAAACGTCCCGTGATGTAATCCTCAGTTCGTTTATCCTGAGGGTTTGTGAAAATAATTGGGGTCTCATTAAATTCAATCACCTCGCCCATTAAAAAAAATGCCGTTTTATCGGAAATCCGTCCAGCCTGCTGCATCGAATGGGTAACAATAATGATGGTATAGTCTTTTTTCAAACTAGACATCAGATCTTCGATCTTCGCTGTCGCAATCGGATCCAGCGCCGAGGTTGGCTCATCCATTAAAATCACTTCCGGGTTCATGGCAATTGTCCGGGCGATGCAAAGCCGCTGCTGCTGTCCACCTGAGAGTCCCAGTGCCGACTTATTCAGTCGATCCTTGACTTCTTCCCAGAGCGCCGCCTTCATCAGGCTTTCCTTGACCAGGGTATCCAGCTGGTTTTTATCCTTCAGGCCCTGACATTTCGGACCATAAGCAATATTATCATAAATGCTCATCGGAAAGGGATTCGGTTTCTGAAAAACCATCCCCACCCGAGTCCGCAGGTTGATCACATCAATCGTCCCGTTGATGTCTTGTCCGTCAAAAATAATTTCACCGTTAATTTTCACTGAATCAATCAGATCATTCATGCGATTGAGACAGCGCAGAAAAGTAGATTTTCCACAACCAGAGGGACCGATAAAAGCGGTTACTTCCTTTTCGCGTATTTCCATATTGATTGCTTTAAGGGCTTGAAAATCGCCATAAAACAAATTCAGGTTTTTGGTATTAAACTTTATATTTGCGTCCATATTACTCCTCATTTTTTATTAAAGACATCTAACTTGTCTGAAGTGATACGAGACAAGATGTTCAGTACAATAACAATTACAATTATGACAATCCCGATGGCGCAGGCCAGTTCGATATTTCCTTCTTCTTTCGCCACATAATAGGCTTGCACCGTCAGGGTACTACCGGGTGAAAAGAGAGTTCCGGGAATTTGCGCCACCGTACCGGCGGTTAACAGCAATGCCGCCGACTCACCGACGACGCGACCAATACTAAGCAACACCGCCGTAGCTATTCCCGGCACCGCACAGGGCAGCACCACCTTGAAAATGGTTTGCAGTTTAGTCGCACCAAGCGCCAGTGAACCTTCTCTAAATGCCATCGGCACGGTTTTTAGTGCTTCTTCGGTACTTCGAATAATAACTGGCAGTAGAATAATCGCCACGGTCAGGCTGCCCGAGATCAACGAGATCTGAAAGTTGAGTGCGACCACAAAGAAAGCCATCCCGAACAACCCAAAAATAATCGACGGAATTCCCGCCAGACACTCGGCAGCAAAACGAATCATGTTTACCAATCTTCCGGGCTTGGCATATTCGGTTAAATAAATTGCCCCAAAAATCCCCAACGGTAGTGCCACGAGTAAGGAGAGCAAAACCATATATAGGGTAGTGATAATATTTGATTTAATGCCTCCTCCAGGTTGGACAATTTTTATTTTTAATTCACCGGATTCTGCCGAAATCGTTTCCGCCACCTCAGCCAGCGTCATCCCCGAAAAATCTGTTCCATTGATACTCTGCAAAATATAATCGGTACCAATCGTAATGTTTTTTCCCGTTGAATCTTTAGCGCTGTCAAAGGGCGAATCCTTTTCAATATAGGTAATCACAACCTGTTCCCGCTCGGTACTGTGATTTTTGTAGGCCACCTTGGCAATCGCAGCGCCAATATTTTCAATGTAAATCGGCCCTTCTAAATGTGTCTCATATCGCTTATCGAAAGGCATTTTTCCGTTTAAGGTTTCTTCGTCAAGGCTTAACGACACATCGTTGGACTCGATAAAGGCATAAACCACCTTTTCATTGAAATCCCGGGTTAAAAAGTCCCAGTTAACCAGACCGATCCCTTTTATAAAAATGAACCCGACAATAAAAAGCAGCACACTTAAGGTAATGCCCGTTGCCAGATAGATAATTCCTTTGGTTAATAGATCACTTACTTTTCGACTCATATTAACTGCCTACCTTTGCCTTAACCAGTTTATTCACGGCTAGATTGATAATCATGATAAAAATAAAGAGCACCACCCCAGTTGAATATAACAGCTCCTGATGCACCCCTGACGCATAGCCCATTTCCAGAGCAATATTGGTGGTTAGCGGCCGGATCTGATCAAACAGACTGGTGGGAATGCCCGCGATGGGGTTCCCGCAAACCAGCATCACTGCCATGGTTTCACCAATAGCCCGGCCGATCCCTAATATCACACCGGTCATAATTCCTGATCGCGCTGCCGGTAAAACAACCTTAAAGATGGTCTGAATTTTTGATGCCCCCAGGGCATAGGAACCTTCCCGATATTCTTTGGGAACGACGCTGATGGATGTTTCTGAAATACTGACCACCGTTGGTAAGATCATAATCGCTAAAACCATAATGGTTGCCAGCAGCGATTCGCCCTGAGCATTGGGTGAAATTTTAAGCACATAGGGGACAATGATGCCCAGACCAAAAACCCCATACAACACCGAGGGGATACCGGCCAACAGTTCAACCGCAAAACGGATGATCTTCCCGATTCGGGATCCGGCCAGTTCAGAAATATAGACGGCGGTGAGAATGGCCACCGGAACACCGATCAGAATGGCACCAAATGTTGCAAAAATAGATCCCACAATCATGTAGAAGATCCCATACATGTTTGAACCCGGTCGCCATTCAACGCCGGTTAAAAAATCCCACAAGGGATAACTATTCGAAACAAAGGGTTTGAGTCCATTATAAAAAACGAACACTGTAATCGCAAGAACGCTGACCACAGCGACGAAAGCACAGATTAGAAAAAAGCCTTCGATTATCTTTTCTTTTTGTTTCTTACGTTTAATTGCCTGCAAAATAAACGCTCCTTTTCTTACCCATACTGATTGCCTGATGTCATGGGATTATTTTAATAACGAGAGACTCCTTTGCAGGAGTCTCAGTTTAGTTTTATTAAACAGCGATGCCGCCATGTTCTTCAACAATAGCCTGTCCTTCGGTGGTCATCAGGAAGTCAAGGAACGCCAGGGTTGCATCATCAACCTTTGCTTTATCATATACTGCCAGGAATGGTCGTGATATTTTGTAGGTTTTATTCTTAACATTATCGACTGTCGCTTTTACCCCGTCAATATCGATTGCTGCAACAGTTTTATCAACAAAGGTTAGTGAAACGTAACCAATCGCATTAGCATTTCCGGCCACGGTGGTCTGAACATTTCCATTTCCCTCTTTGATGGTCGCATCGGGTTTCAATTTTTCTTCAAATTTAACGAGTTCTTCAAAGGCCCCACGGGTTCCTGAACCATCTTCCCGGGAAACAACCACAATTGGTGCATCTGCTCCCCCAACTTCGCTCCAGTTGGTGATTTCGCCCATGTAGATTTTTCCAACCTGTTCGGTTGTCAGATTTTTGACGGTATTGGCAGGGTTTAGGACCACCGCAATGCCATCATAGGCAAAGATCAATTCGGTTAAGCTACCCTTTTCTTCTGTTTTTAAATCTCGGGATGCACAGCCAAACGAGTAGGTACCGGCAGTTGCGCCTTTAATCCCATCGGATGAGCCGGTTCCACTGTAGGTAAACTTAACATCTGGGTTTAAGGCAGTAAATTCTGAACCGGCTGCATCAATAACTTTCTGTACTGAGGTGGAACCGCCGCCGTTGATTTCTCCAGAAATCGCCGTTTTAGTGGTTTCAGTGGTCGAAGTGGTTGTTCCTGAAGAACCGCATCCTGCCAGGGTCAGCACTGTTGCACCGACTAACAATGATACTAGAATTTTTTTTAAACTTTTTGACATTTTTTTCTCCTTCAAATTTCCTTAATTTTCGTTGTTTGCATGGCTATCTTACCAAATAAAAATGGCTTATAGGTTTTGAGGAGGTAAAGAGATTGTTAACAGTCTGTTAAATTGACGACGTTTAAACGGTTGTTTGTCGATTACAAGCTTGTATGCAAAAAAAAAGCAGCTGTGTCAGTCTGCTTTTATCGTTACTAATAAATTATTTATTCACTTGGTTAAATTACATAGCACTAATCAAAAATTTCTTCGATCAGCGCTTTGAGTTCTTGGTACATCGCCAAGTCTGCCAGCGGTGCCAATGCCTCCAGCACGCCTTTGTAATACCAGGCCTGCTTTTCCTTGCCTCTGACAAAAATATCCCAGACATCTTCGCCGATTTTGGTATAATCTGCTTTAACACTTCTGAGATTAGCCAGTTTATCAGCGCAGGCCAGCATCTGCATCTCCCGGGTAGCTTCGTGCTTGAGAAAGTCGATGGTATTTTGCTTACGCTTTTCCCAGGGTAACCCTTTGTTTTCTGAGTCTGAGGCCACCAGGTTGGCCACCGTTTCTCCGAATTCACGGCGAATCGTTTCCAGGCTGGTATCCGTATCTTCCACCGTATCATGAAGGAGTCCGGCACAGATCAGGGCTTCATTTTCTTCCGGATCGACCGCCTCACCGAGAATTTTGGCAACCTCAAAGGGGTGGGTTATATAGGGAATTGTGGAGCCCTTGCGGAAATGACCTTCATGAGCTTTGGCCGAAAATTCAATCGCTTTTGAAATTGACATAGACCCTCCTTGATTTTAAAGCGTAACTACATAAGTTAAATTAACAAATTTTGTAAATCGAACTGGCTATTATGCCGTGTGCAGGCGCGCGTCTGACCCCTTGGTCATCACGGATCGCCCCTTATCACCCGGTTTTATTCGATTTATCTAACGATGATGATCAGCGCTTATTTAAGATCTTATCATAGACCACCAGCATATGAGCTTCACTGACATAGTTTGCCAGTTCATTGATAGCGATCCATTTGACCCCACTGTTTTCGTCGGGTTTAATGGTCAGCGGTTCGTTCTCGGAAGCCTGCAATAAATAAGCTACCGATAAATGCAAATGCGCTGAAACTGGCTGATTGTTTTTGATATGACTAAAAACCGGCAGAATATCCAATGAACTAATTTTGTCAGATATAATTGTTACTTCGTTTAATCCCGTTTCTTCTTTAGCTTCCCGAATGGCCACCTCCAGCAGATCCGATTCGCCGTCAGCATGACCTCCGGTCCAGGACCAGGACTGGTAAATATTATGGTAAATCATTAACAGTTTATCCTGTTGGGGATTAAAAATCAAGGCTGAGCTGGTCAGATGGGCAATTTTGTTTTCCCGCAGCAAGACATCGGGATTCTTTTTAATAAATCCTAAAAAGGTTTGCTGATCGACCTGTTCCTGGGCTGATCCGGGTTTAAACTGAGTGATGGCGGTTAAATAATCCATGGACACCTCGCTTTAATCATCTCACGTTATTGGCTTAACGTTATTTTCTTAACTTAAATCCGATTAACTTAATCATTTAACTTCAATTAGTAAAATCGTCGAATGGGCTTCTTCCGGGCAATCGTAACGGGCTTATCTTCCGCCAGACTTACCTTTCTAGGCCGCCCCTTAATGTTCCGAGTTTGCAGCTCTTTTAACACCTGGGGGCCTTTGTTATTTAGGATTTCGACAAAGGTCGACACATCCAGAATCGTGATCACGCCGATATCCGCAGCGGTCATCCCTTCCAGATTACAGAGGGTACCGACAATATCGACTGGCCGCATTTTGGTCTTTTTGCCGGCATTGATATGAATCTTGGTGATTTCGCTGACCAGATCATGAGCTTTGTCCCGCTTTTCTTCCGGTTTTTCCTGGATTTTTTCAATAAAGGCCGGTTTTAGGGCATGAACCGCAGACAGGGTGGGACATTCTTTTTCAATAATTTCTTTATCGGTATAGTTGACAATATCCCGGAATAAACGGCCTTCTTTTGCCGAAACCAGGGTAATGGCCTTGCCGGTGGTACCGCGTCGCCCCGTCCGTCCGATGCGATGGACATAGGTTTCTTTTTCCCAGGGTACATCAAAATTAATGACCAGTGAAATTTCATGAACATCAATCCCCCGGGCGGCCACATCGGTGGCAATCAGATAGCGAAAGGCACCTTTTTTAAAGCGTTGCATAACCTGGGTGCGATCATCCTGTTCCATCCCGCCGTGAATCTTTTCACAGGCCTTGTTATCCTTGCCCAGCAGATTATAAATGGCATTGACCCGTTCCTGAGTATTACAAAAAATAATGCAACTGTCGGGGTTTTCCACCACCAGCACATCCCTGAGGACATCCAGTTTATCGTCATTGCCGGTTTTATAAACAAATTGTTCAATGGCGTCGGTTCGTTTAGCCTCGGCCTCAATCTCAATGATCTGGGGATCATTCATATATTTTTTTGACAGCCGCTGAATCTCATTTTCCAGGGTGGCTGAAAACAACATGGTCACACGATTTTTGGGCATCTCATTGATGATTTCCTCAACCTGATCGATAAAACCCATATTCAGCATCTCATCGGCTTCGTCAATCACCAGAAATCGGATCTCATCGGTGATAAAGGTTCCCCGTTCAATATGATCCATAACCCGGCCTGGGGTTCCTACCACCACATGGGTTTTCTGTTTCAGCTCTTTTTCCTGGCGACGAATCGGCGATTTGCCATACAGGGCCGATACCTTCACCCGTTTGAAGCGGCCAATGTTAAAAATATCTTCGTGGACCTGTAGCGCCAGTTCCCGGGTCGGAGTCAGTACCAGAGCCTGGGGTTTGTTTTCTTCCCAATCCAGAAGCTCACAGATCGGAATGCCAAAGGCGGCCGTTTTACCACTACCGGTTTGCGCCTTGCAGAGAATATCTTGTTTCGCCAACGCAATCGGAATCACGGCTTCCTGAACTTTAGTAGGGTTTTCAAAATTTAATTTTTCAATGGCTTTTAGCAGCTCATCACTGAGTTGATATTGGTTGAACTTTTTATTTATCACGTTTTATTTTCTACTTTCTTTTGTATTCGTATTTTTCTATTTAAAAAGCTGTATCCGCAAAAAAGAAGATACAGCTTGTTTGTTCACTTGACATTTTATTATAATCGATATCTTAATCCTATGCAAGCTTTATTATTCGTTTCTGATGACAGTCATGACCGAACTCACGATGATTCAGGACTTCGATGATGGCTTCGTTTCTTTGCCACTTTTTAAATTTTTACAGACTTTGCATTTTTTAGCTTTCATCGGTTATTTCCTTTCAAAAATAAACTGCCCAAGGTTTGGTTTTGTGTACTCTTTTTTGCTCTTACCTAATTTTGCATTGTTTCAGACTTTCACCTCTTCTTCATGTTTTTAACCGCTCTCAAAATCTGCCATTCTTGCCAATATCACGCCAGATGATCATTTTTATCAAGATAAGCCACCACCACCCAGGCCATTAAGCTGGTCAGGAACAGCAATGGCGTGGCCGGGAAAAACAGCATGATCGCAAAATTGACGGTGTTGTTCAAGGCGTGGAGCCCCATCACCACTGGCAGTGACTGGGTTTTCTCATAGATGAAGTTGGTGATATAGTTCATCGCGACGATCCCGGCGGTAAAACCGACCAGGGTAGGCACCATCACCCAGGGGCCCTGGCTGATGTAGAGGATCACCATCAGTGGATAGTGCCAGACCGCCCAGATTAAGCCACCCTTCCAGGTGGCCAGCCAGAAACCGGCCTCTTTCTGGCGCAGATAGGGAAACAGAAAGCCCCGCCAGCCAAACTCCTCGGTGCCACTGGTAATAAAATTAGATGCAAAATACAGGCCAATCAACACCATCTCGGGTGTGCCCGCACCGGGATTGAAATACCCCAGCACCAGACTGACAACCACCGTGGGAATGCCAATTATCAGAGGAAGCAACGCCGCCATTGCCGCCAAACGGTTCGCGTCGGTTTTCCTGATTGGTCGCTTTTCGCCCCGGTCCACCAGCAGAAAGCCGATTAACGGGCCATAGACCCCCAGCGCAAACAGCAACTCGGGAAACAGTGCCTTTTGCACTGAAAATTGACCGATCAGATCAAAAATAGTGCCTTCGATAACCAGGCTGTTCCCACTGGTAAGGCTTATAAAATAGGCCCCGATCCAGCACGACCAGGTCCAGCCGAATGCGGCAATGAGATAAATTAGCGGATTTTGTTTCATGCTTATACTCCTTTAGCCAATTGAAATCATCAGTTATTGATGCCCGAACAGCTCCATTCCCTAGCCTTCATACCGTAGCATCACTTTTTCTCTAAATATTTGTCACTGCGGTTCTCAGCGTTTTGGCGCAGATTGAAATAATAAAAGGGATAATCAAAGGTATGATAGACCCCTTTGCCAAAGGTGACACTGCCGGGCGAATAGACATCAACATTAACAGTGCTGCAGATCAGTGCGCCTTTTTCCAGATCGATCTGGGCATCGGCAAAATTCATCACCGGTTCAATAATCCCTTCGGCATTGCGAACTGCTGAGCCATCTTTGTTCAGCCCGATTGATCCTAAATTTTCGGCTGCTGTTGCTAGGGTTTCGTCGCGCTTCCAGTTGATCGGATTGATCGCCATGGCACCGGCGGTGATCACTGGGTTGCCCGGTGCCAAAACCGTCGGGGCTTCGGTATTATAAGAAACAATGACGCCAGTGTCATCCGGACCTTCTGCAAATTTCAAATGGGGATTGGCACCCAGGTAATCTTCGGTGATGGTAAACCCGACCACATAGGCAACGACCATCCGTTTGTAGACATCGGGATGATCTTTTAAATAACCGGACAGCAGGTTGCTGGTGACGTCCGCTCCCTGGGAATGGCCGACTAAGATAAAGGGCCGGCCGTTGTTATAGTGTTTGAGGTAGTATTCAAAGGCGGCGGTGGCATCGGTGGTGGGAATCCCGGCGATGGTTTCCTCACGATTAACCGCGGAGAGATTATCCTGGCGATAGAACGGTGCATAGATATTGGCGACTGTTTCAAAGGCTGTCGCCTGGCGGTCATAGGCCAGTTTGGCATTGGCCATCATGCCGGCGTCATCAATGGTGCTGATGCTGGGATTGGTCTGATCGGCCGGGGCGTAGGTGGTGGGATAGAGATAAAAGACATCCACCGCCTTGTCAGTGCTGGTCGGCACATTGAGCCAATGCTCAGCTTTTGAGTAATCAGTGACATCTTTCTTGGCACCGCATCCCGCCAAAACCAGGCCCATACCAATAACAACAACCAATAAAACGATGTTTTTTCTTTTCATTTCTCCTTTAACCCCTTTTGGGTTACTGGTTTTATTATACCCGTTCAGCCGGGTTGATTAACAGCTCTTAATCTAAAATGTGCAGTTAAAAGAGGGGACGTCTGTATTTTATTAGCTACATCAAAGATTGATTTCGACCCGGTTGCGGCCCTTATTTTTAGCAGTATACATGGCTGTATCGGCTCGTTTCAGAACCTCATCAAAGGCCTCGTCGGCGGTTCGGGGCTTTGACAAACCAATACTGACCGTATAGCAGATGACCCTTCCGTTATCGAGCACCAGCTCACTGGCCGACACACTTTCGCGCAGCCGTTTTGCCATCTGGAGAGCTTCTTCAAAACCGGTATGCTCCAGACAGATAGCAAATTCTTCGCCACCAATGCGGCCGATCAGGTCGGTCTTGCGAACGTTCTTTTTACAGATCTCGGCAAATCGCCGCAACGCCTGATCGCCGACGGCATGACCGTAGGTATCGTTGATATGTTTGAAAAAATCAATATCCAGCATCAGCATCGCCCATTCGACCGCTTCGCTCTGGTAGCGGATAACATTGCGTTCCATCTGTTCAAAAAAGCTGCGGCGGTTGTACACCTGAGTTAGCATATCCTCCTGGTAGAGCTTTTCCAGCGCCTGTCGATTTTGATATTCCTCGGTGATATCCTGTTTGATGCCGATAAATTTGTAGAGCTGCCCTTCGTCATCAAAAATTGGGGCAATAATCGCCTGTTCCCAGTAAGGCTGGCCATTTTTTTTGCGGTTCTGAAAAACCCCCTGCCAGTCCTCACCGGACAGAATCGTCTCCCACAGGTTCTGATAATCAATATCCACATCCTTATTCAGCTTGAGAATCCGGGGATTCTGGCCCAGCGCTTCTTCCCGGCTATAACCAGTGACCGCCACAAAGGTATTATTAACATAGGTGATCGTCCCGTCCGGATCGGTAATCACAACCATGATGGGGGACTGTTCGATCGCTGTTTGCAGCACCTTGACCTTTTTTTCGGCCTCGATGCGCTCGGTAATATCAAAAGACATACCAATCACGCCGATGATCTCACTGGCTTCGTTGCGAAACGGAATCTTGCTGGTATTGACCCAGCGGAGCCCCTTTTTAGTGGTCAACTTTTCAACGATGTTCAGCCGCGACTGACCTGAGTTAATTACCGCCAGATCATCCTGATAATAGCCTTCCGCCAACTCCAGCGGGTAGAGCGCACTGAGGTGTTGTCCTTCCAACGCCTCTTTAGGCAGGCCATTCTCCTCCGCCACCATCTTGTTGACCCGGATAAAACGATTCTCCCGGTCTTTATAGTAAATCATCCCCGGCATATGATCAAGAATCGCTTCAAACTGGTCAGCCTCGACCCGGCAGGCGGCTTGCCAGGCTTTGCGGCGAAGATCCTGTTCATTTTTAGCGGTGACATCAATCAGGATCCCAGTTATTTCGGTGCCGGCACCGCTACCATCAGCGTTACCGCGGCCCTGATCAAGCACCCAGCGATATCGGCCGTCGGCGGCAATGATCCGGTATTCCAGCGTATAAGGGGTCTGTTGATTCAAATGCCCGATGATCGCTTGACGGATTTTGGGCTGATCATCGGGATGGACAATGCGATCGAGATCGGCCGGGATTCCGCTTGAAAAGTAAGGATCCTGATAACCAGTCAGGGCTTTGATATTCTCACTGATTTCCAGCACCCGGCGATGCACATCACCACTACAGCGGTAGGTGACGATCTGGAGATTTTTCAAAAGTTGTTCCAGCATAGTAAATGACCTCCTTTTTATTTTCTTTTATTGGGCCGTATTTGCTCTGGATGTTCTGATTGTTTCGCAATCAAAACATTTGTCAGTTTGCTTTTTTAATCATCATATAATTATTATATTGTAATTGCCTATTCTTTTCAAGCTTAAACGTGAAATAGCCGTGGCTGGAAGCGCAGTGGTCGCGTGCATTGAGCCAACCAGTGCTTTACAACATCCGGTTCTCGGCAAAACTAAAATACCCTTCCCCAGCCACAATGATATGATCCACGACCGTAATACCGATGGCTTCGGTGGCCGCTATGATTTTCTTTGTCACCCCTACATCGGCCTGAGAAGGCTGACGACTGCCACCGGGATGGTTGTGAGCCAGGATAATGCTGGCGGCCTGATGGCGTAGGGCCGTTTCGACAATCAGCCGGGGGTAAACCGGGGCTTCATTGATTGTCCCTTCATGGAGCAGGGTAGCCTGGTTGACCTTGTTCTGACTGTCCAGACAGATCACATAAAAGGCTTCATTGAGCCGGCCGGTAAACAGCGCCATGGTGTATTCGCCGGCTTTGGTGGTGCTGTTTAACACCGCCTTTTGCCTAAACTTGCCCTGCTGATAACGCCGCGCCAGAGCCGGAATCAGCGACAGCAACAGAGCGCTGTTTTCGGTGACTCCGGCCTGCTCGCAGAGGTCTTGGGGATTGGCATCAAACACCGCCGACAGGGAGCCGTAATGGCCGATCAGCTGATGAGCCAGCTCGTTAGTATCCTTCATCGGAATGCAATAAAAAAGCAACAGCTCGAGAACCTGATGATCCTCAAAACTGTCGATCCCTTCGTTGATGACCCGCGTTTTGACCCGCTGGCGATGACCTTTGTGGAGATTTTTATCGATGTTTTTATCCATGTTCCTACCCTTTCTCTGCTCCGATGGTTTGATATTGGCGTAAAATGAATGCGTCATTTAAAATTTTCATCTTGCTTTTTTATTACTAAAAATCAAAACATTACCGCCTTTTTTCTAAAAAAATCCGATACAATTTCCAGATAGTTTATTTTTGCTTAATTTATTGGCACATCTGCTTGTTTTAAAAATTACCTACATCGGCACAATCACCCCCAATACTGGTCGACAAGCCGGCCAGCACGGTGAGAAGGATGGTGATCCCCAAATTTGAAAGGTTTATTATTTCACATCCTTATTATTTTTACTGATTTTCAAGCCCTCTTAAGCTTTATTTTCCATTATAATTCAAACTCGTTTAATTGCAAGGTATGAGACAAACAAATTCACATAATTTCATTTTTATAAGATTGGCGTTATGAGCAGTTCGCCAATCGCTTTTTCTTGTGCTTTCTTTTTTTCAACAACATATATAAAACCCGATCACAATTTTTAAACTGGAATCGGGTTTTATATACATGTTTTCAATAAGTTCTAGACCATGAATAATCCCGTCGTGTTCGCGTCTTAATCATTACTTGCATAAACCATTCAAGAACTTCTTTTTAAAGCAAACACTTCTTTCATGCGGTTAAACGATCGGTTTTAATCGACAGTTGTTTTTGACCTGTTGAAGGGTCAAAAAACTGCTTTGGTTGCATGTCCTCCAATTGCTCTGTATAATGTCATTATCACAGAGAAAGGAAAGACCCCAAGGAACCTATCTTAGCAGGACAAGCGTTCCGAGGGGTCAACCAACATGATTATTATAACAAACTATACGTTGGTCTACAACGAGGAACACGCTTTTTTTACACAGTGAGTCATGAAGAGCCATGCATCTGCCCGATATGCGGTGGCAAGCTCAATTACCGGGATAATCGGTTGCGGATTTTCAAAGAGTATGGCGGTGATAAAAAGAGGCTGCTGATTCGTCGTCTTAAATGCAAATGCGGAAGGCTGCATCACGAAATCCCGGATTTTCTGGTGCCACATAAGCACTACACGAATGAAGTGCTTGAAAATGTGCTGGATGACGTATCCACACCAGCGGATCTGTCCAGCGAAGACTACCCCTGCGAGATTACCATGAAACGTTGGAAAGACTGGCTTTCAAGGAACCGCTATCAGATTGAGGGGATGCTTCGAACCATCGGTTATAAGCTGCCTGGATTTACTGTAACACTTCTGAAATCCAGGATTTCATTACTCACAGGCCTGCGGGAAAGCGGGAGCGATTGGCTGGCAACCATCCACCGTCTGATTTATAACTGCGGATTGCGATTAACCCCTTAAACGGGAGGCGCGGCATGCACCTGATTTGTTTTGCTGTCATTGGCATGGACATGCTATGATGCGCAAAAAAGGAGGTGCTTGTTTATGACAAAACAGCGCAACACCATCGACGACTGGAAAGAGCAACTCGCCTTACAGCGTCATGAAATGATTACGCCCCTGTTGGATGATTCCCTGGATCCCCAGAAAAAACAGCAGTTAAGGGTTCGGCAGGCCCAAAAGTACGGACTTTCGACCCGGACGATCAGCCGTTATGAGGCCGCCTATTTAAGCGGAGGCTTTTCCGGTTTAAAGCCAAAATCCCGGGATAAACGGCCATCGCCAGAACTGCCAGAAAATTTTGAAGCCCTGATCCAGGAAGCGATTCTGCTAAAAAGAGAAGTCCCCTCCCGAAGCATCAATCAGATTATTCTGATTCTGGAAATGGAGGAACGGGTTCCGCCGGGGGTACTCAAACGCTCAACCCTCCAGCGCCATCTGTTTGAAGCCGGGTTTGGTAAAAAACAGATGAAACAGTATGTGGAAGCCAAAGTCACATCCGCGGGACGGTTTGTAAAACCCCACCGGATGATGCTTCTTCAGGCCGATATCAAGTATGCGTTGAAGCTGCCCATAGGCAGGAATGGCAAAATGATCCAAACCTATTTATCGGCCGCCATTGATGACTGTACCCGCTTTGTCGTTGCTTCCGGCTTTTATGCCCACCAGGAGGCGACCATCGTGGAAGATACCCTGCATCAGGCGATTCTAACATGCGGAAAACCGACAGCACTTTATGTAGATAATGGAAAGCAATATACATCCGTTCAACTCACTAAAGTGTGCGCAAAGCTTGGCATTCGTTTAATGTATTGCAAACCATATGTTCCCAAAAGTAAGGGTTATGTTAAGCGTTCCGTTATGTAAAGAAAGGGCTATTCATTCCCATGCATAACGGAAACGCAGGTGATATTTCTTTACATAATCACCGTTGTTGATTAAAGCTTTTTAACCAGTGTTTTAG
>JAQUWM010000156.1 GCA_028692885.1 Acetobacterium sp.
GGTAAATTCAACCCTTCTTTGCAATTGTGTATTGCCATCTGTAAGGCGCTGGGAAAAACGTTGAACGATTTATTCTGGGAGGAAAATGACAATGAAAAAAATTAAAAAAGTAGTTGATGAGCGCCAGGAACTGGAGCTGTATAAAATCGAACATGTCTGTTTTTGGATCGTTTTCTGGCTGCTGCTGGGCAGCATTATTGTTCAATCGATGTTTCTAAGTGCGCCTTTTAGCCAGTGGGGGTTTGAATGGACTATCTTCATGATCAGCTGTGGCGGGGTCATCGTGGGCTGTTATAAAAAGGGCCAGTGGGATTTTTACAGTAAACCAACCACCAAAAACTACCTGATTTACAGCCTGATTGGCGCTGGTGCCTTCGCCATCATTTACGCCATTACCATGTACCTGAACCACGCTTATTTAAAAGGTAATCTGCTGGCGCTCGCCTCGCTGACCGCCCTTATCTTTGGCCTGCTGTTCTCCCTGATCTTTGTCGCTCTGTTTGTCACCGGCACCCTGATAAAAAATAGACAAAAGAAGCTGGAAGATGAATTCAGCGATGACACTCAGAAATAAAATAAAAAATCGGAAATTCCTAATTTTAGTAGGATTTCCGATTTTTTTATGGCTTTAGTACTGATCATATGCCTTAAACATCATCGTCTTCCTGATGATTATAAGGGTCAATATGAACGTTTACTCGAGTATTTTTTAGTTCTTCACACAATTCCTTTTTAAAGCAGCCGACAATATCATGTGCTTCTATCACCGTCAGGCTTGAATCCATGGTAATATGGAAATCGATATGTCTGATATTTCCGGACTTTCTTGTTTTTAGCTTATGATAATCAACAACTAGACTGGCATGTTGATCTTTCACCTTTTCAATCACCCTGATAATTTCCTGTTCTTCATCATCTGAAAGCCGTTTGTCCATCAGGTATTGAAGGGCGTTCCGGCAAAGCCCCCAGGCTTCCTTGACAATCAGTAGCGCCACGAGTATGGCAACGATTGAATCCAGCACTACTAAACCGGTTAATTGAATAAGCAGAATGCCGATACCAACACCTAGTGACGTGTATACATCGGTCTTCAAATGAAGGGCATCAGCTTCCAACGCCATGGAGTCTTCTTCTTTGGCGACTTTGTACAGATATTTGGAAACGAAAAAATTAACCAAGGCGGCTCCGGCCATCACGGCGATAGCAATCCCCGCCTGTTCAATCTCCACTGGTTCAAACATTTTCTTTACTGCTTCAAAAATAATCAACCCGGCCGCTATAAAAATTAAGACACCTTCGACAATACCTGAAATATTTTCAATTTTTCCATGACCATAAGGATGATCCCGGTCAGCAGGTTTTGATGATGTTCTGACGGCCATAAAGGCCACGCAGGATGCCACGAGATCCATAGACGAATGGATGGCTTCAGAAATAATACTGACGGAACCGCTCAATAAACCTGCGATGACCTTGAAAATAATCAACACGGTGTTTGAGCAAATTGACAATAATGCCGCTTTTTTTGTTCGATTAGTCCGATTTATTCGGTTTGTTTGATTCATTAAATTTTCTCCTTAAATATTGAAAAACAAGCCTGTTTTTATTCAATTTTGGTCTGCTATCTGCAACTCTCTATTAAAAGCCAGATCATCATCAGCCCGAAAAAAAACCTGTGGAACCATCAATTATGATTGAAGTCCCACAGGTTATCACCCTGCTGCCAATGAAGGCCCAGCAATATAGATCTTAACATTCTAACTGCCTGTTCTTTATATGTAATCAAGAAATTCTAACATATTTTTTTATTGATGTCAATTTAATGTTTAACTTCCCCTTCTTGAATCTGAACATGATTGAGTTCCTTTTTTTGCCTTTCCACTCACTATAATACGCACCATTAACATATCACTCAATTCCGACTATTTTTCGCTATCATTTTTTCTCGATATTTTCTGCAATCGTTTTTTTGCCCTTTTAATCTTAATTAGGTCGCACTTTTTTGTTTCTGTGCTATACTACAACTAATTTACTCTTAATTTCATTTTTATAGATTCAATCAAATGAGGTGAACAAATGAAAGAAAATTTAAACGTTATGGCTGTTTTTTATGATAATACCAACCGGATTGCCCGGTTCGATGAGATGACCAATTTTGTCTTTTATACCAAATCCGACGATGGCTGGGGCAAATCCGATCCGATTCCCTTTAGCTGTGACCTGTCGGGCGGATTAGCTTCAATTAGGGATAACATCAGTCTGATGCTGGGCGCCTTCAATGACTGTCGGATCATCATCACCCAATCGATCACGGGTATCCCCTATCAGGTTTTTGACCGTTCCGGCTTTATCATCTGCGAATCCGAAGCTTTTGATCCTAAATTGCTGGATACCATTCAGGCCGATCTGATCAGTCAGGATGAAGAAGCTAACGAAGATGCCCGTCTGCTGGCCAAGATTCCCGAAGAAACCGATATCCCCGGTTATTACCGTTTTAATTTAAGCCAGGTACAGAAAAAGCATCCGGAGATAAGTTCAAAAATGGCTCTGCTGCCCTTTTTAAAAGAAACCCCCTTTTACGCCCTGGAAGTGGTCTGCGACCATATCCCACCATGGTTTGAACACCAATTGCCGGAAATGCAATTGCAATACCGGATCGAAAATAAAAATGATTCCGCCCAACATGTGGTCATCACCCATGTGGTGTGTGAATAAAAGGAGCTCGTCATGACAACCTGCCAAACTGAAAAATATGGTCCCCTCACCGGGATCACCTGTTTAGAAACCTATTCCGATGGTTCGCCCAAAGGCTGTGCCTTCGACGAACCCAACACCATCAATACCCCGGTGGGCATTCTGGTTCCCAACTATGGCCCCGCAAACCTGAGAAATCGGGAGGGTCTGGCGCTGGAATTTTTCAAAAGCGGCCAGATCAAAAGCATCGATCTGGAAAATGCCACCGAGGCGATCACCTCTCTGGGAACCCTGTCGGCTGAACGAATCAGCTTTTATGAAAACGGCCGAATCCACCGGCTATTTCCTCTCAACGGCCGGATCAACGGCTACTGGACCGAGAATGATGAATATACCCTGGCCAAACCAATTGCCTTCGATCTCGCTGTCGGAGCCTTTTCCGCCAAGGTGGTAAGCCTCTGTTTTTATGAAAGTGGGGCCCTGAAGAGCTTGACCATGTGGCCTCAAGAAACCATTGAAATCAATAGCCCGGATGGGCTGGTAAAGGTACGCTACGGTTTCTCCTTATATGAAAATGGCAAATTAAAAAGTTTTGAGCCCGCTCTGCCCGAACCGATTGTCACCCCGATCGGGATTGTGATCGCCTACGATAGCAATGCCCACGGCATCAATTGCGACGAAAATTCTGTCAATTATTCCTCCGCCGGGGTGTTACGATCCCTAATCACTGGCAATAACGGCCTGATGATCACCGCACCGGAAGGCAAGCAATTCGTCCAGCCGTTGATGAAACCAGGTACCCTAGATCCCGAAATACTGGTTCCCGAACCGATGACGATCGTCTTTAGCGATGATAAAATGGAAATCATTCAAGATGATATTGTGACGGTCGATTTAAAAACCGCTACCGTCCGGGCTATTCTGGTTCATGATCCGATGAAAAAGTCCTGCGGTGACTGTTCTTCCTGCTCAAGCTGCGGCTGATCGCTGCGGATCTGTCGATTACTTAAGAAATATTTAAGTTTTGTTTAAGCAAGAAAAAGCTATCTCAACCTAAAATACATTGCCAACCTGTGAAAATGATTTCAGCCCACCGATCAGATGAAAAACACATCAACTAACTGAAGTACAATCCTGATTTTGGGTCGCAAAAAACTATCACCCCGCTTTCTAATTCTTAAACTTATTCCACTTTGAAAAGGGTTTACAAGCAAACCAGCTTGACTTATCCGCCAATTCCATGGATAATAAGCCCATAGAAAACAATGCAATACGGATTTGACGAAGACAATGTGGTCTCAGCGCTTTACCGATTAGGTGAGTACTGAGACTTTTTTTATTCCCAATCAGTCCACCTAATTTAGACAAAGAGGTCTTAATTCGCTGCT
>JAQUWM010000157.1 GCA_028692885.1 Acetobacterium sp.
GCTGGAATAGCCTTGTCCCCAATACCAAGGTGGTAATTAAAATGTTAAGTGCATACCCAGCGATTTTTCACAAAGAAGATGGTACCTATTGGGTAGAGTTTCCAGATCTTCCTGGCTGCCAGACTGTTGGCGAAAGTATTGGTGAAGTGATGGAAGAAGCCCAGGAAGCCTTAGGGTTGTATCTGGCATCATTAATCGAAGATGAAGAAGAGATTAATCCGGCTTCTGATATTAAAAGTATCGTTGTTGAAGATGATTCATTCACAAGTCTCGTCGCCTGTGATCTAACTCAATATGTAAGATCTGCGAAAGCTGTGAAAAAGACCTTAACCATCCCCGATTGGCTCAATAAGATGGCTGAAAAGAACAGCATTAATTTTTCTCAAACACTACAAAAAGCACTTATGGAAAAACTGCACATTGCATAGATGTTCAGCTGAGTAAAATAGCTTTTTTAGTCATTCATTACCGATTCCCCTGAGAACCGATTCAGTTTTCCCCACAATCAATCGAACGGGTCAGCTGGTTCTGGTTAAAAAAGAAAAGTTCGGGATCATCGGGGAATTGTCATTAAATTCGCGGTTGCGAGCCTGTTCAGGAATCTTGCCGATGGTGATTGTCGCCCGGCTGCGGGAAGTCAATGATTGCCAAGCGGATTCCGACGATCTTACCGAGTATGACCGAAGAAGAAGCTCTGGAAGTGACAAAGATTTATAGTGTCGCCGGCATTTTGAAAGAAAAGGGCGGCCTGATTCGCAACCGACCATTTAGATCGCCCCATCACAATGCGTCTACCAATTCACTGATTGGCGGCGGTAAGGATGCCACTCCGGGTGAAATTTCTTTGGCCCATAATGGGGTATTATTTCTGGATGAAATTGCCGAGTTTGGTAAAAATACCCTGGAATCGCTGCGCCAACCGATGGAGGATCAGCGGGTTACCATTTCGCGGGTCAAGTATACTAATACCTACCCGGCCAGCTTTATGCTGATGGCCGCGATGAACCCCTTTTCCTGTGGCTATTATGGCACGGATCGATGTAAATGCACCGATGATTACAAGAGCGAAACTTCTGAAAGTCTGAGACAGCGGGTTGAAGCGGCCCGAAAAATACGCGAAACTTGATAAAAAGTAAATGTCAAACTGTAGGCACCTATACATAAAAAAAGCCCAACCCCAGGAGGAGAGGGACCGTAATTCAATGTTTATCAACTGGTTTTATAGCAGTCTGGCGAAAGTGTTTTTGACCAGGGAAGAAATTGATCAATTAGTTCAGGGTGGTTCACCAGATCGGTGTTGGCCATCGTTTTGAGAATGTAAACCAGGTAGTTATAAGGTTTAAGCTGATTGCTTTTGGCTGACTCAGTGAGACTATAAATCATGGCACTGGCTGTTGCACCTTCAGGGGTATTATGCATGACCCAGTTTTTTCGGCCAATTGTAAAGGGGCGAATAGAGCGTTCCGCACGGTTGTTTGTTAATTCCAGGCGACCATCTTGCAGGACGTTTTCCAGGTAAGTCCATTGATTCAGGGTATAATTCACAGCATTGGAAAGATAGGATTTTGGCAGGGCATTGGCCTGCATTTTAATGAGCCAGTCGTGGAAAGCTGCCATCACCGGTTTTAGCAGGATCAGCCGCTTTTGTTGTCGTTCAGCCGGGGTACAGTCGTTTAACTTTTTATCGATATGAAAAAGGGTATCACAAAATTGAACCCCTTCATACGAAGCCGTTCGTTGCTGTTCTTCTTTTGATAAGGATTTAATGGCGTCGGAAAAGCCCCGCTTGACATGAGCCAGACAGCCGACCACCGTGATATCCGGAGACAGACGATGATAAACCTCATAGCCATCGGCATGAAGATACCCTTTATAGGTTCCCAGAAAGCTAAGCGCCGCTTCCTTACTTCGGGTGGGATGATAATCATAGTAGACCATCGGGGTTTCATCATGAGCCCCGGTGCAGTAGACCCACATATAACTTTGGCTGGTTGCCGGGCGATCGGTTTCATTGGCAACCTGAACGGGGGTCTCATCCCCATGCAAAACATCCCGGGTGAGCATGATTTCCCGCATCCGCCGACAGAGAAGCGAAAAGTAATCGTCGGCACAGCGCAGCAGCCAGTTTGACATGGTCTGCCGGGAGAGTGCCACACTGTACCGTTCAAACTCCTGCTGCTGCCTGGCCAGCGGCATGGCACAGACGTACTTGGCATTGATAATGGCAGCGACCAGCTCCGGCGTTGTAAAGCTGCCGGGAATCAGGGTGTTTGGCATAGCCGCCCGAATGAAGGGAATTTTTAAATCAATCCCATCGTCATGTTTGGCGCATTCACGGCAGGTATAAACATGCCTTCGATGTTCCTCCACTTCAAACCGGGCAGGAATAAATTTAAGCAACCGGGTGATTTCCACTTTCATATCATGAAGGGGATGACTGCAATTGGGACAGATGCGTTCCGACTCTGGCAGTTCATGTTCAATGACAATGGTCGGCAGATTGGAAAAATCCTTTTCCCGTTTACCCCTGGCTTTTTTATTACGGGGTTTCTTCGTATCCGCCAGGACATCAGAAAGATCCGGTTCAGCAACAGAAAAATCTGCAGCCGCTTCCGGTTCGTTGAAGAATGAGAGTTGATCTTGATCACAGCCATCGGGATAAGCGACTTTATCAGCGCCAGATCCGAATTTCTGGTGGGTCAGGAGTCGGATCTGTTCCATTGCCCAGGCCAGCTGGGTTTGCGTCTGAATCAACTGAACCTGCAGTTCGTTACAGGTTTTGAGCAGCTCATCAGGAGTCATCGATTGTGACATTAAAGGTTGAATTTTAGGTGATACCGATTGATTTTTCATACGTTTATTATACCATAAAGCCACAGAAAAGAACAGCTAAACAATCGCAAAAATCGCATAACAGTGGGATTTTTGTGAGCTTTTAGAAGCTGAAAAACTTAGATTATCAAGCGCTTGTGAACGGCTCGATGGGCTTGCGGCTGTTCCAGCGAAAGGCCATCCAGAAGCCAGCGCAGCTGCCGTTCGGAAATGCCTTTAACCGTCTGGGATTCATTAAACACCCATTTAAACGTGCCCCGGCTGAGCTTACGATAGTAAAGCCACCAGCCGTTGTTTGACCAGCGGAGGATTTTAGCTTTATCACCTTTACGGTTAAAAAAGACATAGAGATGATTGGCAAAGGGATCCATATCGAAAGTCAGCTGTACGAGCGCCGAGAGCCCATTGATCGATTTTCGCATATCACAGGGAAAACAGGCAACATATACCTGATCGATCAGTGCCGTGTCAATCATATCCCCTGGAGCGTTTGAATTACAGCGGTTAAAACGGCTGGCTCAAAACCCGGATGCAGACTGATTTCAAAGTTATTAACCCGGATCATTACAGGTGTTGTCTCGGCAGTGGACGCTTTATCAATCAGTTTCATGGTAGCCCAGGCCTGTTCCGGCTCTGACTGATCGGCGTCTTTGATTCGTCGCAGCCAGTAACGCAGGGTGGATACCTTCATTGCATTCCCATCGCACCAGGTTTCTGCTGATTGGCCGGAATTGCGATAATCCTCAATCTGCTGGCGGCGAAATAGGTGCAGTTCATCTTTGGACATTAAAAATACCTCCATTTATTTATCTGATGAAGGTATTATCGCATGAATTTGTAACGTGAAATATGTGTGGACTATTTGACACTAACTTTGCTTAGTTATTTAACCCGCTTCAGGGAGAATGTGAGCCACCTTGACAGAGGCTAATCGACTAGTGTATAGTATCATTGATATGTAAAGTAATTAATGACCATTCTATGTTTTAAGATAGGCGTTTCTATGATATACTGAAAGAAACAGCGAGGTTCTTAAAATGGAGAGAAAGTACCATATAACTTTAACCGATGATGAAGTCAAAAGATTAAAGTCTGTCGTGCGTAAAAAAAGCACGACACGAACAATAAAATGCAGGTGCCAAATACTAATCGACCTTGATGTTGCACATGGTAAACACTATACCCCGGAACAATGTGCAAAATCGACGGGCGTTTGTCTGTCCACTGTTTATAATGCGATTAAATCTT
>JAQUWM010000158.1 GCA_028692885.1 Acetobacterium sp.
TAACATTTATTTCTAATTAATCAGATAAAAATGTCCCTTCAGCATTTTCAATGATAAGATTATACTAAATAAAAGTACTTGATAAAAGAAAAACAGGATGGTATACTAAAACACAGGAGTTAGCAAAAACTAACTCCTGTGTTTTAGTGTTGAGTTAGATTAGACTAATAAAAAAGTGGGAGTTGTCGATGGAGAATAAACAAAAGGATCATATCTTTACTGAAATATATATGGGGATCCATTGCGTTATGGTATTAATGGTACTGGTTTATTACATATATTCCCAGACAATGGCGGAAATGATGACCGTGATGCTGGTTGTTTACGGAATCTATATTGGCTTTGAACTATACTTGTTTGCCACCAGACAAATACTAAAATTGGAAAGCATGTTAGGCGGATATTTTCAGAGCATTATCGATATTCTTTTCATTTCCATTTGCAGTATTTATCTGGAATACTATTTCTTTATTGTTCTGCCGATCTTTTGTCTGTTTATCTTAACCGCCAGTTTGGCCAATCATCGCACAAAAAGTATGATCCTCGGTCTGTTGTCAACCATTGGTTATCTGGCGGTCGGAATATTAAATGGCTATTTCACACTGGGTGTTGTTTTATTTCAGGGAGTGCTCCTGATCGGTTTCAGTTTTTTTGTGGGTGAACTGCATCAACTGATCAGTGATGTGTATAAAAGAAACCACTATGCCATGGTAGAAATTGAATATAAAAATCAGTTGCTGGAATATCGAGCGACTACTGACTTTCTGACTGATTTATCCAATCATCAGGCGTTCTATCAGTCGCTGGAAGTGATTGCTGAAAAACATGCACCAATTACTTTGATCCTCCTTGACATTGACGATTTTAAGGCAGTCAATGACGCTTATGGCCACCTCTCAGGAGATTACGTGATTCGGGAGGTTTCACAGATTATTAAAAAACAGCTCCGCACCACTGATATCGGGGCCCGATATGGCGGCGAAGAGTTTGCGGTATTGCTGCCAGGAACAGGGGATCCTTTTGGACAGCGAATCGCCGAACGGATTTGCACTGCTGTTGCGGAATACCCCTTTGAATTTGATAATCAAAAGATGAGGATCACCCTTTCTGCCGGCGTTTGTCATTCAACGGTGGCATTGAATCGGGGGGAACAGACCATGTTGGTGGATCAGGCAGATGAACTGCTTTATTATTCAAAAAGAAACGGCAAGAACCGGGTTACCAGCGCTCAATTCAAATAAGGTCTAATGCAATGAAAGGATATTCAGATGACTGAAAAAAAAGCATCCCGCGATATATATGTATTTTCACAATATTTAAACGAAGTGTACCGATTGTATGGCTTAGCCGGTAATCAGGAAATATTTACCGATAAATTCAGGACCTATCTGAAACGGATGATTGTAAAACTAAAAGATGCATCATTCAGGGATCTCGAAAAGTATCGGAATGCAAACTGTGCCAGCAATTGCCTGCCGGGACATTCAATCCGAACCGCTTTGCTGGCCATGGGTCTTGCTAAAGAGCTGGGTTTAAAGGACTCAGAAATCACTGAAGTCGGGGTGGGGGCCTTACTTCATGATATCGGCAAACTCTTTCTACCCAGAGAGATTTTGGACAAACCCTGTAAACTGAGCGAATTCGAATTTGATGTGATCAAAAGCCATTCAGAAATCGGGTTTCAGGCACTCAAGAACGAAAACTGGTTGCCCGGACCCTGTATTGAAATTGTCCATAATCATCACGAACGTTTAGACGGCAGTGGTTATCCAAATCATTTATGCGGGGATGAGATTCATCAATACGAGCGCATTGTAGGGGTCGCTGATGTTTTTGATGCGATGACCAGCAAGCGTAATTATCGGGAGGCGCTGAGTTATGAGTTGGCTTTTCAGGAAATTAAAAAAGAGTCACCCCTGCTGCTGGATCGACAAATCGTTTTTGTGTTAGGTGATCTTATCAAGAAATACAGCTATCCCAAACGGGAATTAACAGAGCGATTAGAAATGAGGAGAGAAATATGCCATTATCCATGTGCCGAATAGGAAGTACGGTTGTTGTAAAAAATCTAAGCGTGGATGAAGCCTTAGCTAAAAGGCTTTACAGCATGGGTTTGATTAAGGGCGCACTTCTTAAAGTTATTTCTACTGAGCATCACGGGCCGATGACCATTGAACTATTGGGCAGTCAATTGGTACTGGGATATGAGATAGCCTCGCAAATACAAGTGGTGACAGCAAAATATCACTAAAGTGTTAGTTTTAAATAGGCAACCATAAAAGCAAAAAATAAGGTAATAGAGAGACAGATTTCATTAAAGCCAAGTTCAAATGAATTAATGAAAGCCAGACGATTTGTTTTTTTGAATAAGCCGCGATAAATAAGGATGCCCAGGAATATAGATCCAATGAAAAGTAGCATTTTTATACTGTAAGACAATCGATCGACAGTCAATTTGACGTTAAAAAGGATGGCGATCAGCTCGCTGCCAAAAATACCACCGAGAAAACACAACATGCTCAGAGTTAAGACCACCGCTTTCTCCAGAATATCGGAGTCAGCGGTTTCTTTTTTGCCCGAACTGCCGAAAAGAAGTTGGCCATATTTAATAAAGACGACAATGGTTCCCAGATTAATCAGAATCAGTCCAGATTCGATCCAGGTTCCGCTTGAACCAGAAGCAATCAAATATTTTGAGATACTGCCATTAAATAGCGGGGCACCAATAATCCCCAGAATAGACAAGATAGTGGCGACCCCGACGGCCGGCATGTGTTTAAAAACACCGTTTATCTCGGCAAGGTTCCGGGTCTGGTACTCGGAGATGATCATCCCGGCTGTAAGAAACAGGGTTGATTTAAAAATGGCATGATTCATCAGATGATAGAGTCCGCCCCAGTAAGCCATGGGATTGTCCAGGTTAAGACCAATCATAATGACACCAATCTGAGAAACGGTTGAATAAGCCAATAGCAATTTAATATCCTTTTGAGCTAAGGCCAGGATAAAACCGACGATGGCAGTGATTAACCCGAGGATCACAAAAAGTTCGGAGGTATCAATAAGGGGGGAAAAAGCAATCTGCAGCCGGAGAAATACGTAGATACCGGTTTTAACATATAATCCGGATAAGATGGCCGAAACCACTGACGGGGCACTGGGGGTACCATGAGCCTTCGGCAGCCAGCTGAAAAGTGGCATTAAAGCAGCTTTTAAACTAACCGCAGTAATCATAAAGGCATAGGGCAGAATCAGGCTTTGGGGGTCTTTGACCTGGCTGAGTGCTGTTTCCAAGGCATAGAAGTCAAGAACGCCAATTTTTTTATAAAGCATGCCCAGACCGATCAGGAAAAATGACATCGCCACGACATTGATCAGACGATACATCATGCCATCATAAATAGCGACATTGGTCTTCTTATACATGATTAGAATGGTGATGATCAGGGTGGCGGCTTCAATCAAAACAAAAATGTTAAACAGGTCATTTGAAAGAAAGATACCAATAATCAAGCTTTCCAGACTAAGAAAAAGAAAGAAAAAAAGGTGGTCGGCATAATTTTTATTGTGAACAAAGATTACCATCGCCAGAAATAAAAAGCAGGTCAGCAGAACCATGGCAGAGGCCAGTAGATCGGCCCTTAAGGTGATTCCGATGGTATCTGGCCAGCCACCAATATTTTCCAGGACGGTGCCATTTCTACGCACCTCAATAAAGATCATGGTAGCAGAAACCAATAAAGCTGACTGAAAAAGAACCATGATTTTTTTTGCGGTTTTAATGGAAATCAACTTAACGATGGTGCCTAAAATAATCGGTAATAAAATAACCCAATGCAAATTAATCATGGTGATTCCTTTTTTTCATAACCTTTTGCCAGTTGGTGGAGCCAAAACGATGATAGAGGTGAATAAACATGGTCAAACTAGCTGCTGTTACCCCAATACCAATAACAATATCGGTAATCATTAAGGCCTGGGGGAGCGGATCAGCCACGTGTAGGGTCTGGGCCACATCGCCAATCGGTGGGACACTTCCCGGGGCAGTATTGGCAGAAATAAAATA
>JAQUWM010000005.1 GCA_028692885.1 Acetobacterium sp.
CTATTTTAGCCATCCTTCACCCTTGCGGATGTTTCGGCTGTTTTACAGGTTTTATGGTACTATTCTCTTTTCTATGACCGCCGCTTCTCATTGTTTTGCCGGCAGTTTCCTACCGAAGAAGCTTTTCAATTATATCGTCGTTGTTCTCGATTGTCAAGTTTTTTTGTTTTGTTTGGAGGCGCCACCCAGATTTGAACTGGGGGTGAGGGTGTTGCAGACCCGTGCCTTACCACTTGGCTATGGCGCCGTATTAAATTGGAGCGGAAGACGAGATTTGAACTCGCGACCCTCGCCTTGGCAAGGCGATGCTCTACCACTGAGCCACTTCCGCTGATGATGGTGCCCAAAGGCGGAATTGAACCACCGACACGAGGATTTTCAGTCCTCTGCTCTACCGACTGAGCTATTTGGGCATATAATAAATCATAAGTCAATTAATCGTGTTAAACGTTTAAAGTTCGTTGCATAACTTTACTACGCCGTGGTTAATTACCCAATAATTGGATGACCATTAACCTTGGGATAGCTGTGAATTGCTATTCATTTTCCTTATTTCAACTTTTTTTAGATGGCGACCTGGAAGAGACTCGAACTCTCGACCTCCAGCGTGACAGGCTGGCATTCTAACCAACTGAACTACCAGGCCGCATGTGTGAAAATGGTGGTCGCAACAGGGCTCGAACCTGTGACCCCCTGCTTGTAAGGCAGGTGCTCTCCCAGCTGAGCTATGCGACCATCAGTTGAGATACAAGCGTTATTATACGGCAGTAAAAACTAATTGTCAATCATTTTTTTGAAATTTTATGGTATTTTATCTTTTTTCAGCAATCACCTGAATCCGTTCACCTTCATTACTACCTTGCAGGAAGGTTCCGAAATCGTAATACTTCATATTTTTAAAACCACTATTGGTCAGACAGCGATCGATGTCTTCGATGGTATAGAAGTATTGAACCTGGTTCTCCTCATGGCGATTATAGGTTCCATTCTTGTTTTTCTCGAAAAAGGTCAGATTAAAATGCATGGCGTTTTCGGTAAAATCAGGTTCATTTTCCCAAACACAGAAAATATCATCCAGATCGTAGACATAGGTATTATCCATAATCGTTTTTTTGTATTTGGTCACCGTGTTAACGTCAAAAAGTAGAATCCCCTCACTTTCCAGACATTCAAAACTGCTCAGAAAAAAACTCTGCAGAGCTTCCAGATCAGGCAAATAGTTGACACTATCGCAGCAGGAAATCACAGCATCAAAGGTTTGATTGATTCGAAAATTACTCATATCACCCAAATAGAACTGAATATTTTTGAGTCCCATCCGATCTGCTTTTTCATCTGCCACCGTCAGCATCGCTTCAGATAAATCTACCGCCGTCATATTCAGCCCCATTTGAGCTAAATTGCAGGTAATATTGCCAGTACCGCACCCAAATTCTAAAACAGTTTTAATTTCTCGCTTGCTATTAAAAAATAAACGTTGTATATAGTCAGACCATTTTGAATAGTCTATTTCTTTCATCAGTTCATCATAAACCTGTGCAAATTCTTCGTACATAGTTAGCTTCTCCTGTGTTAATATTTTTTTGAATAGTTAATCAATTTAAGTGATGCTTCCAGACCTTTTAACAAGACCGTCTCGTCAAAATTGAAATTTGCGGTATGCAAATTTTTATTAAAACCTTTTTCCGCGTTGCCGGTTCCCAAACCAATGTATAAGCCCGGCACTTCTTTCTGAAAATAGGAAAAATCTTCAGATAACATGACTTTTCGAAATCTGACCCTATTTTCCAGCGGTATCAGTTCTTTAAAAATTTCATAAAGCCTTTCGTTATTGATAACGGGCGGATACATATCAACAAATTTCAGTTCAATGTTACAACCATAGGTTAGTTCAACCCCCTTGACAACTTCCCCAATCCGCCGGTGCAACTTACCATGACTTTTATCGCTAAATGAACGGATGGTGCCCCCCAGCTTGACCTCATCGGCCACAACATTTACTCGTGTTCCGCCGTTGAGCAGTCCAATCGAGATAACCACACTTTCCATCGGATTGGTGTTCCGACTGACAATGCTCTGGAGAGCAGTGATTAGTGAGGCGCTGGTAACGATGGCATCCATTGACCGCTGCGGTTCAGCGGCATGTCCACTGATGCCATGTACCGTTATAAAAAACTCACTGTTCTGCCCCATCATCGGTCCGGCCTTTGTCGCTAGCTTACCTTCTTCAATAAAGGGAAACAGATGATAGCCGAAAATGGCTTTAACCGGAAATTTTTTGAAGATTCCGGCATCAATCATCGGTTTTGCACCGCCGGGTCCTTCTTCTCCCGGTTGAAAGATCAACAGTACGCTTCTCTTTCGTTGATTGGGAAAATCGGCCAAATATTTTGCCAACAGCAGATTCATGGTCATATGTCCATCATGTCCGCAGGCATGCATCCATCCAGGATGCCGGGAAACATAATCGTGATCAGCTTCTTCCTGAATACAAAGGGCATCCATATCGGCTCGAAAAGCAATCGCATCATCATCGCATTGCCCTTTTATGTATAGAATCAGACCAGTTTTACATACTTTCTCCGGCTGATATCCCAAATTTTCCAGGTAATTAATAAGGTAAACCTGGGTTTTTGTTAAATCAAAGCCCTCTTCTGGTATTTGATGGAGTTCACGCCGCAGTTGTATTGCCTCATCTTGATAATTTTTCACTCGCTCACTATCTTGCATTTTATTCCTTCTTTTTTAAATTTCATCAAAACGCTAACATAGCATAACTGCTATGTTGGCATCGCACAATGGTTAACGCACTGTTATGGTGTAGGTACCGCCATAATTCTCTTTGTCGAACACGAATGCATCATTTAAACCACTCGTGACAACGATCTTATTTTCATTAGTAATAAAAATAGCTTCCACATCCGGCAACGTCTCGACTTTTTTTAGCCCTTCATCAAGACCCAATAAGAACAATGTCGTCGACAGACTGTCGGCATCCACTGAAGCGTCGGTAACCACAGTTACCTGAATCAGCCCTGAATCAGCTGGATAACCGGTAAACGGATCTAAAATATGATGATATTTTTTTCCAGCTGCGTCCACAAAATAGCGTTGATAATCTCCCGAAGTTACCACCGAGCCATCTTTGAGCGATAAGACCCCAAGGTATCCATTGCCTGGATTTCGGGGATCTTCTACCCCAACCCCAAAATCGGTGTTGTCAGCTTTTCCGCCCATCACCAGAACATTTCCGCCAAGGTTAACGATGGCGTGCTCGACCCCTTCTTCTTTCAGAACAACCATCACCTCATCAGCAATATAACCTTTGGCGATGGCGCCCAGGTTTACAGCCATCCCGGCATCGGTTAAATAAACCGATTGCTCAGCGGGATTCAAAACAATTTTAGTATAATCCGTTTTTGCTTTCGCCACATTGATTGCTTCCGGTGCTGGAGCTTCCTTTGTTTCCGGAGAGTGAATGCCCCAGAGATCCACTAACGGAGCAATCGTCACGTCGAAATACCCACCCGAACTTTGGGAATACGCCAGGCTCTTTTCGATGATTCTGTAGGTATCTTCGGATACGGCAACTGGCTTAATCCCAGCATTTTCTTTAATCAGCCCCAGATCACTGCCGGCTTCAAAGGCGGTCAGGCTACTGTTTAATGCAGCAATCCGTTCGAATGGTTTGTCCAATAAACGCTCGTCAGACTCCCCATAAAGAGTTATACTGACAAAGGTGTCCAGTAAGAAGTCACTGCGGGACACCGTTTTACCCTGATCACAGCCCGATAAGAACACCATCAGAAGTAATACGACCACACCTATCCCAGTGATTTTCCGGTTCTGCTTTTTCACACTTAATTGATTCATTTATCACACCAGTTCCTTTAACAAATAACTGTATTATATCAAAGTCTCTGAAAAAAAGCATAAAAAAATGGTAAAGTCTTTACCATCTGATATTTTTCAGATAAAATAAGAGCGTTCTTAATTAATCGTTAAAGAGGTCTCCATGAAAAAAAACGAAATCATTATCATCATCGGATTACTGGCAGTCTGTTTAGTCAGCATCGCCGCTTTTTATTTAATCAGCTCAACTGATGAACCGCTTTCAGTTCGGGTCTCTCGCCAAGGCGAAGTTATTGCCATATTCCCGCTTTCCGAAGATCACACCGAAACCGTTACTGATGCTTTAGGTTCAAATACTCTTGAGATTTCAAGCGGTAGCGCCAAAATAGTAGAGGCCGACTGTCCTGATCATATCTGTGTCAAGACCTATCCCATTTCCAGCCCCGGGGAAACGATTGTGTGTCTACCTCACAAACTGGTCGTGGAAGTCATTACCGGTGAATCCTGATGAATTCTAAAGCCTACCGCCTAGTTATTCTCAGCCTATATGTGGCCATGGCTCTGATTCTCAGTTATATCGAAAGTTTGATCCCGGTACCGCTGCCAATTCCCGGAGCAAAAATCGGCCTGCCCAATATCATCACCCTGGTCTCGCTGCTGACCCTGGGTTGGCCGCTAACCCTGCTGGTGGTGATTGCCCGGATATTTTTAGCCGGATTCCTTTTTGGCGGCGGCTTTTCGATTGTCTACAGTCTTGGCGGTGGCCTGTTAAGTCTGCTGGTGATGAGCCTGCTGCTTCACCTTTTCAAAGATAAGATATCGATCATCCTAATCAGTGTTTTCGGTGCCATTTCACACAATCTGGGTCAGGTCATTGTCGCTGCCATTGTTGTGCAGACCACCAGCCTACTGCTTTATTTTCTGTTCCTGATGCTGCTGGCCATCCCCACCGGGCTATTTATCGGCATCACCGCCCGGGAGCTGATGCGTCTGCTTAGCAAAACGACCATCTTCGCAAAACTGAACCTGCCTCAAAAAAAATAGCCCGTCAAACCTGACCGGCTATTTTTATAAGCGATAAAGCTAGTACCGACAATTGTTACATCATGTTGTCCGCATCGGTACGGTAGTTAAACGGCAATCTCTATTGATCCTTGTATTTTGGCAATTGGATCATAAATTCGGTTCCTTCGCCAACCTCACTTGAGACAACTATTTTTCCGCAATTATTATTAACAATGTGCTTAACAATCGCCAGACCCAGACCGGTGCCGCCTTTTTCCTTGGAGCGACTCTTATCGACCCGATAAAACCGTTCAAAGATCCGGTCAACATCCTTTTCCGGAATCCCATAACCGTGATCCCGGACTTGAATAACGACCGCTTCTTCTTGTTCGGACAAGGTAATTTCGACCTGCTGACGCGGTTCCGAATACTTAATGGCGTTGTCGATCAGATTAATCATCATCTGCCTAAATTCATCCGCCACAAACTCTAATTCGATCGATTCTTCACAGGTCAATACCAATGTCGTTTCTTTTGCTTCGGCACTCAATTTTAAAATATCAAAAATCTGTATAATTTCGGTATCGAGATGCAGCAATTCGAATTTCCGGTCGAATCCGCCTTTGTTTTCCAGCTGTGATAAGACCAGGATATCACTGACCAGCCGACTGAGGCGATCGCTTTCTTCGTAGATAATCGAATAAAAGCGTTCCAGGGTTTTAGGATCAGTGATTTGATTCACCTGGATAGTTTCAATAAAACCTTTGATGGTGGTAATTGGTGTTTTTAACTCATGGGAAACATTGGCCACAAAGTCCCGGCGCATTTTTTCGAGATTTTTCAACAGGGTAATATCCTCAAAAATAATAATGTGACCGTTGATATTATTGTTTTCTTCAATCTGATTAATATAGACGCGCAATACCTGGTTTGAATGAATCCGGGATTCAAAACTCATTTTTTCGCACGTATCATTTTCCAGATAGTTCATCAGTTCGAGAATAAATGACTCTCGATAAACCGCCAGAATATTTTTCCCAATCACTGCTTCATTCATGGGAATCCGCAATACCCTGCGAGCTGCTTCATTTAAATGAACAATGTGATTTTTTTTATCAATAGCGATAACCCCATGATTCATATTGGATAAGATAGCGGTAAGCTCAGCGTTCTTCTGGTTCATCTCAGCAAACGAATTATTTAACCGGATAGACATCTGATTAAGGGATTCCACCAATTCTCCGATCTGGTCTTCCCGAATCATCGTCAGCTGCTGTCCGTATTTTCCGGAGGCGATTTCTCTGGCAAAAACAGATGCTTCTTCCAATGGTTTCAACTCCCGGTTAATAAAGTAATTAATCAGCAGCGTTGTGGCGATAATTGTCGTTAAAATGACAAAAATGATGTTGTTGATCATTTCAAACAAAGCATCATCCATGGCATTCACTGGCATCGCAATCCGCAGGATCGCATCGACGGATTGATCTTCACCAAAATAAGGCGTAGCCACATAAATCATTTCATCTTTGAAGGTTTTTGAAAAACGAACCTCCGTTGTTTGGTCGCCTTCCAAAGCGCCCACAATTTCAGGCCGATTTCCATGATTTTCCAGATCACCCAGTCCCTGCAGCGATTCATAGGTGACATCCCCCTGGGGATTGATAATCGTCATCCGTAAATTGGTGCTTTGGGCAAAATTATCCAAATGTTCTTTATTTCCGGTTTCCAGAAAATCCGGTAGCAGGTAGTTCATAATATAATTGCTACTCTTTTTGATATTGTTCTCGGTATCGGCGTAATAACTCTGACGATAGCTGATGGTCGTAAATAAGCCACAGATCGCAATGCTGACAACGATAATGATGGTCAGCGAAAGAGACAATCGTTTCTTCATATCGCACTCCTATTTCTCAATAAAACGATACCCAACCCCACGAACGGTTTCGATATATTTTTTGCCATCTTCGGATTGTTCTTCTATTTTTTTTCTTAAGTAACGGATATGAACATCGACGGTTCGGGTTTCGCCATAGTAATCAAATCCCCAGATCTGATCCAGTAATTGATCCCGGGTTAACACCTGACCTCGGTGTTTGGCTAAAAATACCAGCAATTCATATTCTTTGAGGGTGAGCGCCAGTTTTTCGCCGTTTTGATAGACTTCAAAGGCCTTTGGTTCGATATGTAAATCGCCCACAACAATGGCCTCATCTTCCTTAGACAAAAGAATTTCGGTTCGTCTTAGAACTGCTTTAACCCGGGCGCAGAGTTCTTTGACGCCAAAGGGCTTGGTAATATAGTCGTCCGCACCGATTTCCAGTCCCAGGACCTTATCAAATTCCTCACTTTTGGCAGTAAGCATAATAATCGGTATGTATGAGATGATCGCATTTGCCCGGATTTCGCGACAAATGCTAATACCATCTTTTCCTGGCAACATCAGATCAAGAATAATCAAATCCGGTAAAACAGCTAGTATCTTTTCAATCGCCAATGCGCCATCCTGCACACCATCCACTTCAAACCCATGGGTTTCCAAGTTAAATTTGATTAGTTCATATATATTTAACTCATCTTCGATAATCAGTATTTTTTTCATCTTGACTCCTTGTTTTTTTGTGTAATGAAATTATAACACATCTGGAAATTCGATTATGTAAATTTTAGATTAAATTGTAAACTATTGCAAAATTCTGAAAACGTTATAGGCAAAATAATGATTGTATTCTTTGTCCGATCTCCATATAATGAATTCATCACATATAATCCTTTATCTCTAAATGAATTACTCCCCTTTTTCATTTAGAAAAATGAGCTGTTTCTTCTGAAGCAGTTCTTTTTTTATTTTATATTTAAAAAAGACTGACCATAATGGCCAGTCTTTTTTGATTTTTTAAATTCCTAATTTTTCCGATCAAGATTTCGTTTGGCGGTTTCCATCATCAATTTAATACGGTTTAACTGATTGACTTCGCTGGCACCCGGATCGTAGTCGATGGGGGCAATATTGGATAGCGGATATTTTTGGCGGATCGGTTTAATCATCCCTTTTCCCATCACATGGTTAGGCAGACAGGCAAAGGGTTGGACGCAGACAATATTCTCTACGCCATCTTCGATTAACTCCATCATTTCGGCGGTTAAGAACCAGCCCTCCCCACCCTGATTACCAAGTGAAATTAGCTCTTGCGCCTTTTTAGCTTTTTTCTCAATGGTGGACGGGGCATGGAAGTGGCTGCTTTCTGCCAGTGCAATCTTCATATTCTTCCTTGAAAACTCTAATAACTTAATAATGAGTTTTGCCGACTTCATGGATCTTCTTTTGCCTGACAATTCCTCATACTTAAAGACCTGGTTGTAACAGCAGTACAGGAAGAAATCCATTAAATCCGGCATGACCACCTCGGCACCTTCAGCTTCTAAGACGGCTTGGAGATTGTTATTGGCCGTGGGATGGTATTTTACCAGAATTTCTCCCACGATCGCAACCTTGGGCAGTTTTTTATCGATTCGGGGCAGGGCATCAAATTCATTGACAATGGCCCGGACGTTTTCTTTAAAGTCACGGAGATTACCATTTTTCATCCCCGCTTTTATTTTTTTGCGCCAGTGTTGATATAGTTCTTCGGTTGATCCCGGATGCAGTTCATAGGGCCGGGTGCCGCTGACAACACGTTGCAGCAGATCGCCATAGACAATCCCCACTAACAGTCGGGTTAACAACGGCAAACTGAGCTTAAACCCGGGGTTCTTTTCGAGACCGATGGCACTGAGTGAAATGACCGGAATTTGGGACATCCCGGCTGATTCCAGGGCTTTTCTGATAAAAGCCACATAGTTAGAGGCGCGGCAGGGTCCCCCGGTCTGAGTCATTAATACCGATACATTATCGAGATCATATTTTCCCGATTTTAGCGCTGCCATAATCTGACCGGTGGTAATAATCGTCGGATAGCAGGCATCGTTATTGACATAGGTTAAGCCTTCGTCAATAGCGGCATTATCGACGCTGGGCATGACCTCGATATGATAGCCATGTTTTTCCATGGCCTCTTCCAGAAAATCAAAATGGATCGGCGACATCTGCGGTGCCAGCAGCGTATGTTTCTTTTTCATTGCTTTGGTAAAGACCACCCGTTGTTTCATCGGCGTTGGTGCCACCACAATATTATTTTTCTCCCGTTCAATCATCGCCGCTTTTAGCGATCGCATCCGGATTCGGATGGCACCGAGATTATTGACTTCGTCAATTTTAATCAGGGTATAAATATTGCCATGGCTTTCCAGGATCTCCTGGGTTTGCTCCGAGGTCACCGCATCCAGTCCGCAGCCAAACGAAGTCAGCTGCACCAACTCGAGAAAATCATGCTGATTGACCACCTCCGCCGCCTTATATAAACGGCTATGATATTTCCACTGATCCAGAACCCGAAAGCGCTGTTCCTCTTTGGGATGGTAGAGATGGGCAATGGCATCTTCAGTGAGCACGGCCATGTCCAGACCGGTAATAATATGATCCAGACCATGATTGACCTCCGGATCGATATGATAGGGCCGACCAGCCAAGACGATGCCTTTTTGCCCGGTTTCTTTTAAATAGGCAATCGTTTCTTCCCCTTTTTTCTCCATATCCCGACGGAAGGCTTCTTTCTCAGCAATAGCAGCATCCATGGCTTCAGTAATTTCCAGGCGATTGACGCCATAGACACCGAAAATTTCGGCCAACCGTTCTTCCAGCCGCTGATCATTATCAAAGGGCAAAAACGGATTTAAGAAGGTAATGCCGGCTTTCTGGACATCATCCTGATTGTGTTTGATCGTTTCCGGATAAGACATAACAATTGGGCAATTATACCAGTTATCAACGTCATCAAATTCTTGTTCCTCATAAGGAATACAGGGATAGAAAATCAGACTGACCCCCTGTTCCAACAGTGCCTGAATATGGCCATGGGCCAATTTGGCCGGATAGCAGACCGACTCTGACGGGATGCTCTCCATCCCTTTTTCATAAATCTTGCGATTGGATTCCGGGGATAACACCACCCGATAGCCCAAATGGGTAAAAAAGGTATGCCAGAAGGGATAATTTTCATAGAGATTTAATACCCGGGGGATCCCAATACTGCCCCGGGGTGCCTCGCCTTCAGCCAGTGAGGGATAATTAAAAATCCGTTGATACTTATATTGATAGAGATTGGGCAGATCGGCATTTTTTTTGACATTCCCTTCGCCAATCTCGCAACGATTTCCGGTAATATGGCGGCTGCCGTCGTTAAAGCGGTTAATCGTCAGCAGACAATTATTACTGCAGCCGCCACAACGTTTGTGACCAACTTCGACCTGGAAATCATCCAGCGCTTCTAAATCCAGAAGATTGCTGCGTTCCCCGGGGACATAGTTTTCCCGGGCGATTAACGCCGCACCAAAGGCTCCCATCAGGCCGGCAATATCCGGACGGATGACCTCTTTTTCAGTAATTTTTTCAAAGGTCCGCAGCACTGCCTGGTTGTTAAAGGTCCCCCCCTGGACAATGATATGCTCGCCCAATTCTTTGGGATTGTGGATCTTGATAACCTTCTGCAGGGCGTTCTTAATGACCGAATAAGACAGACCGGCCGAGATATCGCCGACTTCGGCGCCTTCTTTCTGAGACTGCTTGACCTTGGAATTCATAAAAACGGTGCAGCGGGTCCCCAGATCCACTGGGTTTTCCGCCATCAGTGCCGCTTCGACAAAGGCATGCATGTCAAGATCCAATGATTTGGCAAAGGTTTCTAAGAATGAACCACAGCCGGAGGAACAGGCTTCATTGAGAATAATGCTGTCGATGGTGCCGTTTTTGATCTTCATGCACTTCATATCCTGACCGCCGATGTCGAGGATAAAATCGACATCGGGACAGAAATATTTGGCGCCCTTATAGTGGGCGATGGTTTCAATTTCGCCAATGTCAATTTTTAAGGCTTTTTTAATCAGGCTTTCGCCATAGCCGGTAACGGTCGACTTACCAAGATAGACATCCGCCGGCAACGATCCGTAAATTTCTTTGATTATTTTGATCGACTGAGCCAGGGGACTGCCCTCGTTGCCGCCATAGTAACTGTACAACAAAGCGCCGTCATTATCGATCACAACCGCCTTGGTAGTGGTGGAACCGACATCAATCCCTAAAAAGCAGCCGCCGCTATGATCTGCTAAGGCTTTTTTGACAACCTGATTTTTATCATGGCGTTCCCGAAACTGCTTAAGCTCTGCCTCGTTTTTAAACAGCGGATCCAGCCGACCGACTTCATTTTCGGAAACCGAATCGAGGTTTTCAACCGCCGTAACCAGCTCTTTCAAATGCATTTTCGCTTCTTTTTCAGCCGAATAAGCCGCCCCGATGGCAACAAAGAGATTTGATTTATCAGGAAAAATAATCTGTTCTTTAGTCAGTTTCAGGGTTTCAATAAACCGTTGTCGCAGCTCTGACAAGAAATAAAGCGGCCCCCCTAAAAAAGCCACGTTCCCCCGGATCGGATGGCCGCAGGCCAGTCCACTAATAGTCTGGTTGACCACCGCCTGAAAAATCGAGGCGGCGATATCCGCTTTCTCAGCCCCTTCATTGATCAGCGGCTGAATGTCCGTTTTTGAAAAAACGCCACATCGTGAAGCGATTGGATAAATCATCGTGTGGGTTTTGGAGAGTTCGTTGAGTCCCTCAGCATCGGTTTTTAACAGCGTCGCCATCTGATCCACAAAAGCACCCGTTCCACCAGCACAGGTACCATTCATTCGTTGTTCAATGGTACCGGTGAAAAAGGTGATCTTGGCATCTTCGCCGCCCAACTCAATGGCGACTTCAGTTCTGGGAATAACCCGATCGACAGCTAAAGTGCTGGCCACTACTTCCTGAACAAAGGGAATACCCAGCCATTGGGAGATCATCAGCCCACCGGAGCCAGTGACACAAACCCGCGCTTCCAAATCCCCCAGCTTTTGATAGGTTTCTTTTAAAAGATTAACGATGGTGACCTTGATGTTTGATAAATGACGCCGGTATTCTTCATAGATGATTTCGTTTTGATCGTCAATAACCACTACTTTAATAGTTGTGGAGCCGATGTCAATGCCCATTTTATAATTGCTTTTCATTGTTTTTTATGACCTCTTCTCTAACATGTCGGTTGTGATCTTTATCCTATCTGAATTTAATCATATGCTTGATATAAGGGCTTTACCCGACGATATAATTGCTTGTATAGTTTATTATAAATTCCTGTATATTTTATGGCATTTTCCGGGTCGGGTTCAAAGATCCGGGCTTTTCGGATCATCGCCTCACTGGCAGCTTGAATATCGGGATAATGGTTTAAGCCCACAAAGGTGGCCATGGCAGCACCCAAACCAGTGGTTTCAAAGGTCTGCACCCGGTATACCGGCCGATTTAAAATATCGGCCATGATCTGAGCCACGCCATCGCTGCGGGAGCCACCGCCGGACAGCCCAACGGTCTGAATCGGAACCTTTGTTTTTTTTTCAATCAGCTCCAACCCTTCCAATAAGGCATAGCCCAGACCTTCGATGATGGCCCGATAAATATGCCGTTTGTCATGTCCCTCGCTGAAGCCCATAAAAGTTCCACGGGCTTCGGGGCGAAAGGCTTCGCGGCCCCAATAGGGCTGATGAATCAGACCATCCGCTCCCGGCAGAGTTGTTTCCAGATAGCCCTCGAGGATCTCATGGATCACTTGGGGATCAGACTGCTCAAGAAATTCTCGGGCATACCAGTCCACCATCCAAAAGCCGTGATAAATTGTGACCTCGGGATTGTAGGCATCATTCTCAACCGCCGCAAAGGAGGGATAAAAAGGATACAGCTCAACGTATTTTTTTGTGGTAATCTCTACCGTAGCCTGAGTTCCCAGAGAAATACTGGCAATCTCCGGGGTCAATGCACCAACACCAATCGTCTCACAGCCTTTATCCGTCCCTGATGGCACAATCGGCAAGCCCATCGGCAATCCGGTGATTTCGGCAACTTCGGCGGTTAACTGACCAATAATTTCGCAGGAATCAGTCAACTGATAGCATTTTTCCGGCTCGACTTGAAGAATCTGACTTTTTACATTGTATTTACCGCACCACTGCTTCTTTTTGGTATCAAAGGGCAAATGTCCGGCGGTGTTAGAACGGCTGTCAGCGATGTTTCCGGTTAAGCGGCTCAAAAAATAGGTCGACAGAAAAACAACCTTATCGGTTTTGGCCCAGATTTCCGGTTCCGAAACCTTAATCCAGTTGACATGAGCGGTCTTACTGAATGATTTGGCATACGCGCTGAAACCGATGCACTTAAACAGCAGGGCATAAGGCCAGGGATAGGGCAGCGGTTCTGCCAATTCCCGACGATCCAGCCAACTGATGAAATTGCGCAGGGGTTCACCCTTTTCGTCCACCACCGTGATGACATCACGCTGACAGGATACCGTCATCCCCTGGATTGTCAAGAACAAAGCCGGGGCTTTGGTCTTGAGCTCCTGAACCACCTTAACCAAAGCCTTCCAGAACATTTCCGGGGCCGCTTCTTTCCACTGAAAATGCTGTGAATAATAACCCGTGAATATTTCTTCGCTTTTGGCCAGTTCATTGCCCTGCTCATCAAAAATAATTCCCCGGAGTCCTCTGGTGCCGCAATCGATGGTCAAGACCGAATTCTTTTCTTTGATGCTCTTTTCATTGTTGTTCAAAATTCATTCTCCCGCCATCAACTGATTTCGTATCATTATACCAAATAGTTGGACTGTGTAAAAGAAAAAGCGTTGAATAAAAAGAATTATCTTTTTATTCAACGCCTGATTTCCACTGCTTTTATAAAGGTGATTTACTAAATCTATAAGCCGAGTTCTGTTTAAATAGTCATCTATCTTGATTTATTGTTGCCAATAAATTCTAGCGACCTACCATAGGACAACGACGAGCAGCCGTCTTTCTAGGCCCGTTCTTGGTCTTGCTCCAGGTGGGGTTTACATAGCCGATGTGTCACCACACCGCTGGTGAGCTCTTACCTCACCCTTTCATCCTTACCATTGCTGGCGGTATACTTTCTGTTGCACTTGCCTTAGAGTCGCCTCCACCGGGTGTTACCCGGCACCATGCTCTTTGGAGCTCGGACTTTCCTCAACCAGATTACTCCGGGTGCGACTATCTGATTTACTAAATCACTGTAGTATACACTTTCTTAACATAAACTTCAAGCCTTTTTCACCGATTATTAAAAATGAATCCCTAATAATTCACAATAAAATCCCGGGAGGATTCGGCCGCAATCATTTCCGGGCAGGCGTCTCCCAGACCAGCTTCCAGTATTTGTTTAAAGCAGTCGGTTACCCATTTCTCGGTACCATAATGGCCGGCATCCAGTACCCAGATATTATTTTCCAGAGCCCGTTGCCCATCGTGGTGTTTGAGATCACCGGTGATCAATACGTCAGCTCGTTTAGCTTTGGCCAGACCAATCATATCAGCCCCAGAACCGGAACAGATAGCCACCCGACGAACGATATCCGGCACCTTGCCAGCCCCTCTTAAGGCTGTCAGACCGAGCCGGTCTTTGGTATAGGCAATAAACTCCGCCGCATCCATGGGGTGACTGAAAACCCCAATTTTTCCCAGTCCGTTTTCATTGATCAGCCCTCCGTTTTCCAGAGCGATCACATCATAGGCCATTTCTTCATAGGGGTGATTTCTTTTTAGAGTCGCAATCAGATTTTTCAAATCTGGTGCCGCTACAATGGCTTCGATCCGGTCTTCGGAAACACAGGTCAGGGTATTGACGGCTCCAATAAAGGGGTTGGCACCCTCTAATGGCCGGAAGGTTCCCGTCCCGGATGAGCGATAGGTACAATAATCATAATCACCAATCGCTCCGGCTCCGTTTTTACCCAATACCTCGATGATTTTCTGGCTGGCTTCGACCGGCGTGAAAACGACCAGTTTATAATAAATAGCAGGATTGGAAAGTTCCAGGGTTTTGATATTGTCCAGACCCATTTTCTCAGCCAGGTAATGATTAAGCCCTTTTGCCGCCTTATCCAAATTGGTATGGGCCACATAAACCGCTACTTCATTTTTGATCAGCTGGGCAATGATCTGGCCCTTTTCCCAATCCGTTGACAGGGTTTTCAAGCCGTTAAAAATAAACGGATGATGGGCAACGATGAGATCTACTTTTTTGATGACTGCTTCTGTTACCACTTCGGTGGTGATATCGAGAGTCATCATGATCCGGTTGATCGACTGTTGCCGGGATCCCACCTGCAGACCAACATTATCCCAGTCTTCCGCCAATTTTTCTGGTGCAAGCGCTTCAATCGTTTGGATAATTTGATTTAGTTTGACAGACATTTTCTCACCTCATTCAGTTTTTCAATAAACAAACTGCTTTCCTGCCATTGTTTCATTGCCACCGCTGTGGTTTTTCCCTGGGTATTTCTGACAATCTGCTGTTCCAAAAATATTTTCCGATCGATCAGAGCAATGAGTAATGGATGTTTATGGGCATAAAATTCAAAACCCAATTCATATTCGAGTGGGTTGGTAAAGGTCATCGCTCCCGGTTCGACAACAAGCACTTCGTAAACCCGGTCACCTTCCTGGGCCAACTCTTCTTTAATGATAAAAAAACCGGATGATTCCAGATATTTCCGCAACACCGCCTGGTTATTCATCGGCTGGAGCACCAGTTTTTTCTTCTGCATGGCTACATCGGGTTGGGCTTCCAGCAAATCGCGAATCAGCAGCCCCCCCATACCGGCCATTACAACGGCATCAACCTCCCCGGGCTTAAGCACAGAAAGACCCGAACCAAGTCGGGTCTCAATCTGTTTTTCCAATTGTTGTTCGCTGATAATTTTTTCAGCTTTTTTAAGCGGCTGCTGGTTGGTATCACTGGCGATTGCTCGGGTAACCATCTCGTTTTCCACCAGATACACCGGTAGATAGCCATGATCGGTGCCAATATCAGCCATCGATTCGGCTCCGGCAACGCAGTTGGCAATAACTTCAAGCCTTGGGCTTAGCTTTATCTTCATTTTAGGTTAAATAGTCCTTTAATTTCTTGCTGCGGCTGGGGTGTCTCAGTTTGCGTAAGGCCTTCGCTTCAATCTGACGGATTCGTTCTCTGGTCACATTAAACTCTTTTCCGACTTCTTCCAGCGTCCGGGCTCGGCCATCGTCCAGACCAAAACGTAATCGCAACACCTTTTCTTCCCGTTCAGTCAGGGTGTTCAAGACCTCAATCAGCTGTTCTTTGAGCAGCGCATAGGATGCTGCTTCGGCTGGTGCCGGGGCATCTTCATCGGGAATAAAATCACCCAAATGGCTATCCTCTTCTTCCCCGATGGGTGTTTCCAGAGAAACTGGGTCCTGGGCGATTTTTTGAATCTCCCGCACCTTTTCTTCGGAAAAACCCATTTCCTTGCCAATTTCTGCCGGGGTCGGTTCCCGTCCATATTCCTGTAGCAATTGCCGGGAAACCCGGATCAGTTTATTAATGGTCTCGACCATATGAACCGGGATCCGGATGGTTCTGGCCTGATCGGCAATGGCTCGGGTAATCGCCTGACGGATCCACCAGGTTGCATAGGTACTGAATTTAAAACCCTTGGTATAGTCGAATTTCTCAACCGCCTTGATCAAGCCGAGATTCCCTTCCTGGATCAGATCCAGAAATGACATCCCCCGTCCTACATAACGCTTGGCAATACTGACGACCAAACGCAGGTTGGCTTCAGCCAACTCTTTTTTGGCTGAATCGTCGCCGGCTTCCATCCGACGAGCCAGAGCCATTTCTTCATCACCCGTCAATAGAGGTACCTTACCAATTTCTTTCAGGTATAAACGAACCGGATCATTGACGCTAACCGAGTCTGCCAGTTCAAGTTCTTTCTGATTTTCTTCTTCCAGCTCTGCGGCTTCCAGAGCCTCCAGTTCGAGATCCGTAAAGGCGATTTCGATCCCTTCTTTTTGGAGGAACAAATAGATTGAATCAATTTCATCGGGATCGAGATCAATCTTTTCCAGAATTTCTTCGAAATCGTGATTATTTAAATTTCCTTTCGATTTTCCACGTTTTAATAGCTGCTGTACTTCCGGCATCAGCTCAATTGCGACTTTCTCGATTTTAATGATGTCGTCATCGATATCGATGATCACATCGTCGGTTTTTATTTTCTCCAGTTTCATCTTAGTGCCTCCCGTTTTCTTTCATCTTTTTCTTAATCTCTATGAATTGATTGGTGAGCCTGGCCACCTCATCGTCATTACCATTGGTTGATTCTCTCTTAATTTGTTCCGAGAGCCTGTCGAGTTGAGCTTCATTATAAAAACGATTCATTATTTCCAAAGCATCTTGATAATCTGATCGGGAGACCTCATCCTCGTTCATCATTAGCTCAACTATTTTTTTTACATCTTCTGATTCATCAAAATGTGCCATAATCTGATTGACTTCAATCCTGATTCCGGTTTTCTGCTTTTCCGAAATGGTTAGCAGCAGCTCCTGATACAACCGATCGGTCAGATAGTCAATCGGAAATCCATCGATGATTTCTGGTCTTTTAAAGCAATAGCGAATCGCTAATTCCTGAGCTTTTTGATAGGCTCGCGGAATTTTTAGCGGGGCTATATCGCTGGCGGTTACTGCCATCAATTGGGAAGGATTATCAGACTGCCGTTTTTTTGAACGAATGACCTCGCGCCGGATCACTTCCTGATTAATTCCCGTTTCAGCGGCGACCATTTTGCTATAATAATCAATTTCAACTGATGTCTCAAGCTGTCTTAATACTTTAATTGCCTCATTGCCATAGCGAAGCCTGCCGTCGGTTTGGGAAAGATCGTTGTTTCTTTTTAGTAATTCAAGTTCATACTCGACGATCGTCAAGGCTTTGGCAATAATGTCCACAAATCCCTGATATCCATATTTTTGGACAAAAGAATCGGGATCCTCATTTATCGGCAAGCTTAATATTTTAACATTTAAATTCGTCTTTTTCAAGATAGTTACGGCTTTTTCTGTTGCCGATCTGCCAGCGCTATCGCCATCAAAGGCAATAATCACTTCGCCAGCATAACGTTCCAGTATTTTTCCATGAAATGGCGTAAAGGCTGTACCCAATGCCGCGACAGTATTCCTGATCCCTTTTTCATACAAGGCGATCACATCCATATAGCCTTCAACAATTAACAACCGACCTTCTTCCATAAATTTTTTGCAGTGATTCAAATTGTAGAGTTCATAGCTTTTAGAAAAAATAGCGGTTTCCGGGGAATTAAGATATTTGGGAGCATTTTCTCCGGTTGTCATCAGGCGACCACCGAACCCGACAATCTGTCCCCGGGGATTAACAATTGGAAACATGATCCGACTCCGAAACCGATCATAATGGCGTTTGCTATCCGAAACCAGAACCAGACCTGAATCAAGCATTTCTGTGATGGAAAAGCCTTTAGTCTGGAGAAAGTCGGTTAATCGGCTCCACTCTTCACTGGCATAACCCAAGCCGAATTCGCGGATGGTTTCCTGACTAATCCCTCTTTGCCGCAGATAGTCGCGGGCCGGTGCATTTGTTTTTAAAACCTTATAATAATAGTTAGCCGCTTCCCGGTGCAATTCGTAGAGACGCTTCTTTTTTTCATATGCCTGGTGGTCTTCCGGTTGGTTCTGCTTTTCTGGCAAAATCATATTCACCCGAGCTGCCAGAAATTTAAGAGCATCGACAAAGGGTAATTTTTCCATTTCCATAATAAAGGTAATCACATTGCCGCCCGCGCCGCAGCCAAAACAATGGTATAATTGTTTTTCCTGGGAAACCGTGAACGATGCGGTTTTTTCATTATGAAACGGACATTTACCTTTACAAGAATGACCCACCCGTTTTAAGGTCATGTAACCCGAAGCAACATCGACAATATCATTTGCTTCGATGATCGATTGTATCAATTCTTCCGAGTAGTAAGTTGTCATTTGTGTTATCCTTTTTATAAATAAAGTCTTGACTTTTAAGGGTCTATTATCTCTATTCTAAGTAAAATAGCATTCTCCTTGTTTTAATATCCTTTATTTTTAAATTTAAACAAAAATAAAGTTTCCTTAATCTTTCAAAAAATCATTAGTCAGTGGATAAAATTTAATTATTGGGGTAATAAAAAACTAATCACAATATTATTTAGAAAGAGGTATTTTTATGGAAAAGAAACGTATGATTGAAATCATTCATGAAAAAGTGAAAGTTGCCAATTTTGATGATCATGGGAAAGCCGTTCTCAGCATGGATGATGTAAAAGACGGCCAGATAATTATGGATGTGCTGGCAGAATTAAAATCAGACAGTACCTTCGATTTTGACTTTGATTTGGACAAAATGTTATTAACTGTTTATAATCCCGATGATGACATCGAAGGATTCAAGCGAAGACACCCATCTCCTCAACATTGCTAAAAAACCAGCCCGATATCACCACACATTGTGGTGATGACCATTAAAAGGCTCCATTGGACTAGACCAATGGAGCCTTTTTATTGTTTAGCTTACATTTCAGCTTTTTGTTTATAACCGAGGTAACGTTCCAGTGCTTCTTCTTTGGCCTTATCATAAAGCGTTTCGGAAACTTCTGGGAAGGTCAGTTTTAATGAGGTGTAACGCACTTCTGAATCCAAGAATTCAGTGAATTTATCCATATCCGGTGCTTTGGAGTCCAGGATAAAGGGATTTTTCCCTTCATTTTTCAGGGTTGGGTTAAATCGGTACAGATGCCAGTATCCGGCTTCTACCGCAAACGCTTCGTGCGATTGGGTCCGACTCATACCACCTTTAATCCCATGGTTGACACACGGCGCATAGGCAATGATCATTGATGGACCATTGTAAGCTTCCGCTTCCTGAAGCGCTTTCATAAATTGGTTTCTATCCGCACCCATGGCAACCTGGGCAACATAGACATAGCCATAGGTGGCCGCCATCATGCCAAGGTCTTTTTTCTTGATCCGTTCCCCTGCTGCCGCAAACTGAGCCACGGCCGCCGTTGGTGTTGATTTCGAAGCCTGACCGCCGGTGTTCGAGTAGATTTCGGTATCCAGCACTAATATGTTGACATTTTTGCCAGAAGCTAAAACATGATCGAGTCCGCCATAACCAATATCGTAGGCCCAGCCATCGCCACCAATAATCCACTGCGATTTTTTAATCAGATAAGCCTGGTTATCAAGAATAAATTTAGCATCGGTCGCCAACGCTTCATCTGGGGTATAAGCTGTCAAGGCTTCTACCAGTTTAGCTGAGGCAATCTTAGAAGCTTCGGCATCTTTTCTACTGTCAATCCAGGCTTGCGCAGCTGTTTTTACTCCTTCTGGTGCATCGCCAGCAATGATCCCTTTTAGGTAATTTCCGATGGTATCAGCTATTTTTTCGGTCGCCAGCATCATTCCCAAGCCATACTCGGCATTGTCTTCAAATAAAGAGTTTGCCCAAGCTGGTCCTTTTCCTTCGGCATTTTTACAATATGGCGTTGCCGGTGCTGAACCACCAAAGATCGATGAACAACCAGTGGCATTGGCAACCATCATCCGATCCCCATACAATTGAGTAATCGCCTTAATATATGGCGTTTCTCCACAACCTGCACAGGCACCTGAAAACTCAAACAGCGGCTGACAAAACTGACTACCTTTAACGGTGGTTTTATTCATCAGGTTATCTTTGATTCTTACCGTGGTTGCATAGTTCCACATTGGGATCTGCTCTGCCTGGGTATCAATTGGTTCCATCTCCAACGCTTTTGTTTTAGCCGGACAGCTATCCTGACAGTTGCCACAACCGGTACAGTCTAAGGTACTGACCTGGATTCGATATTCCAGACCGTCTAATTGTTTTCCGGTAGCCTTTACAGTAACAAAGCCTTCCGGAGCCGCCGCCTTTTCACCAGCATCCACTAAAACAGGACGAATCGCAGCATGTGGACAAACGAATGAACAGAGGTTACACTGAATACAATTTTCAGGAAGCCATTTTGGTACGTTAACGGCAATTCCCCGTTTTTCATAGGCAGCTGAACCCGCCATAAAGGTTCCATCTTCGACGCCGGTAAAGGTTGAAACGGGAATATCATCTCCCGCCAAACGGTTGATTGGACGTAATATTTTTGTGATGAACTCAGGCACATTTTCTTCTGTTGCCCCTTCAGCTTTCAGGTCTTTCCATGCCGCCGGAACCGCTACTTTAACCAGTGCATTAACGCCCTGATCAACTGCTGCATTGTTCATGTCAACAACTTTCTGGCCCTTATTTCCATAAGACTTCAAGATACCAGCTTTGGAAAAGGCAATCGCATCATCAAGCGGAATAATCTCCGTTAATTTAAAGAATGCCGATTGCATAATCATATTGGTTCGCCGACCAAGACCGATATCTTCAGCAATCTTTGTGGCGTTGATAATATAGAAATTGATGTCGTTATCAGCGATATATTTCTTTAACGATGGTGGTAGTTTTTCATCCAGCTCAGCTACTTCCCAAACAGTATTGAGCAGGAAAGTTCCGCCCTTTTTCAAACCTTTTAACAAATCATATTGGTGAACATAGGCTTGCGTTGAGCAGGAAATAAAATCCGAATTTACAATTAAGTAGGTTGACTTAATTGGTTTTTTACCAAATCGCAAATGGGATACAGTAACCCCGCCGGATTTTTTACTGTCATAGGAAAAATAGCCCTGAGCATACAGGTCGGTGTGATCACCGATAATTTTAATGGCTGATTTGTTGGCACCAACGGTTCCGTCAGATCCCAGTCCCCAGAATTTACAACCTTTTGTTCCTTCGGGAACAGTATGGAGATTTTCACCCAGTTCCAAATTAGTATGGGTTACATCATCAACAATTCCAATGGTAAACTTATCCTTGGGCTGCGACAGTTTTAAATTATCATAAACTGCTTTAATCTGCGCCGGTGTTGTATCTTTTGAGCTAAGTCCATAACGACCGCCAACAATCAGTGGCTGAAATTCTTTTCCGTAAAACATGGTACAAATATCCTGGTACAACGGTTCACCCAATGAACCCGGCTCTTTGGTACGATCCAACACCGCAATTTTTTTAACGGTTTCTGGCAATACTTTCAATAAGTATTCTGGAGCAAAGGGTCTGAATAACCGTACCTTGATCAGGCCAATTTTTTCTCCCTGTGCCAATAAGTAATCAATCGTTTCTTCAATGGTATCAGTCACCGAACCCATTGCAACAATGACATTTTCAGCATCCGCAGCACCATAATAATCAAACAAATGATACTCACGACCAGTTTCTGCTGATATTTTTTCCATATAATCTGCGACAATTTCCGGTACCTTGTCATAAAAAGGATTACATGCTTCTCTAGCCTGGAAGAAAATATCCGGATTCTGAGCCGTTCCCCGGGTTACCGGATGTTCAGGATTTAAAGCATTGTTTCTGAAGGCCTGAATCGCTTCAAAGTCAGCCAGTTTTTTTAATGCATCATAATCGATGACTTCGATTTTCTGAATTTCGTGTGACGTTCTGAAACCATCAAAGAAATGCATAAATGGGATCCGGCTTTTAATTGCCGCCAGATGAGCAATTGCGGCCAAATCCATTACTTCCTGAACTCCACCGGAAGCCAGTAAGGCAAAACCGGTTTGACGGCAAGCCATCACATCACTATGATCACCAAAAATCGATAGTGCCTGAGCAGCCAGGGTCCGGGCAGTGACGTGAAATACACCTGGCAACAATTCGCCGGCAATTTTATACATATTCGGAATCATTAATAACAGTCCCTGCGAAGCAGTAAAGGTGGTAGTTAAAGCTCCCGCTGCCAGCGAACCATGAACCGCACCAGCAGCACCGCCTTCTGATTGCAGTTCTGAAACTTGTACCGTTTCCCCGAAGATATTTTTACGTCCCTGGGAAGCCCAAATATCTGCGTATTCAGCCATTGGGGATGAAGGGGTGATTGGATAAATTGCGGCAATCTCGGTAAACGCATATGCAATGTGTGCAGCTGCGGTATTTCCATCCATTGTCATCATTTTTTTAGGCATGATTTTCCTCCTTGAAATTAAAGCAACATATTTTTGTTAGTAGTTTAAATAGCAAAATTTTATCTATGCGATTATATCATATTAGTTTTTGAGTGTATACACTTTAGCATAGGTAATTTTTTGCCGTTATTTTTGGGTGTTTTTCCACTTTTTTGTTCGAAAACGATTAACGTTATACTTTTTGTATATTAAATCTCTCATATAAGGTTACAATTATTTTTTCTAGAACTTTTATCTCTCCAGATTACTTTTTAACAGTAATTTACGGTTAATCAATCCTTGTAACTGTCTAAATCTTTTACTTAACGATAATTTTAAGATCTTAATTTTTTTATTTTAATCTGCTTCATTTAAACGTTTTTCGATCGCTGCAATAGTTTCCTTAAGAACCTTGATTCGTGCATAATATTTATTCTGGGCTTCGACAATAATCCAGGGCGCATTGACCGTTGATGTCTTTAGCAGCATTTCATCGACAGCGATTTTATAAACTTCCCATTTTTCACGGTTACGCCAGTCTTCGTCGGTGATCTTCCATTCTTTATCGGGATTTTCCTCCCGACCGGTAAACCGTCTTAATTGTTCATCCTGATCGATTTGTAACCAAAATTTTATGACGATGGCACCCCAGTCTGACAGTTGTTTTTCGAATTCATTGATTTCCCGATAACTCCGGTCAAACTCTTGCTGGGTACAAAACCCTTCGATCGGTTCGACCATAACCCGACCATACCAGGTTCGATCCCATACTCCGAGGTGACCGTTTTTAGGGATATCCCGCCAAAAACGCCAGAGATAATGGTGCTTCTTTTCAGTATCACTGGGACTGGCCGTAGGATAAACCGTATAACCCCGGGGATCGAGATTTCGGGTCAGCCGTTTAATACAGCCACCCTTGCCGGCCGCATCCCAGCCTTCAAACCCAACAATCAAGGGAATTCTGCGCCGATATAATTCATATTGAAGCAACCGGATTTTTTTCTGACATTCTTTTATTTGAGCCTGGTAGTCGTCTTCACTGATGACCTGATCCAGAACAATTCCATCCAGTATTTTCGATTGGAAGGGCATATCACCTTCTTGGATCAACGGCTTGAGCTCGACCTCAGGAGCCATTTTCGCTTCTTCGATGGCTTTTTCCAGACGTTTTTCCAATACACTCAATACCTTAATCAAAGCGTAGTCTTTTTGTTCCCCTTCGATAATAACCCAGGGAGCACAATCATTGTCGGTCAGCTCAAGTCCCCGATTTACCTTTTGATAAAGTTTATCATAATGCTTATTTTCTTTTTTATCCCGAGGGGTTACTCGCCAGGCTGTCGCGCCGTTTCCCAGCAATTTGTCGAACCGCCTTTTTTGTTCTTTTTTGCTGATGTGAATAAAAAATTTAAAAATAATCATCCCATCATCAGATAACGTCTGTTCAAATTCATTGGCCTGTTTCATCAGTCCCTGCATCTTCAATGCATCGATTGATTTACGATAAACCAGGTCACTGTAATAACTGCGATTAAAAATTGCGATTTGACCCTTTTCCGGCGTCTTGGTCCAATAGCGCCATAAGAAGGGACGGAATACCTCTTCCTCATTTTCCTGTTTTTTGAAGTTATGAACCCGGAAAGATCTTGGATCCATTGGCATCAGCAGTTCATTGATCAAGGTTCCCTTGCCGGCCGCATCCCAGCCTTCAAAAATAATTAAAACAGGTATCCCCATATCATGAAGGGTCCGTTGCAACTCTCCTAAACGCAGCGTCAGCCGCTCTTTTTCCAAATGGTAGTTTTTTTTGTCAATGGTTATAGCTAAATCAATTTTCTCCAGCATGATAGCCTCCTAATGACTATGATTTTTTTTGTTGCTGCGATAACATTTAAAAAAGCATCAGAAACAGGATTAATTCATTATTTCTAAAACTGTCTCAGAAATAGCTTGGATTCTTCGGGCAATCTGGCTGCAACACCGGGCACTAATTTGCCGTCACCTCGGCAAATTGATTTATCCCGCAAAAAGGGCGTCTTTTAAGACGCCCTCCCCCTTATCAACTATAAAGTTATTAACTATATAAATTTTGCATAAACTGCGTCCAAGTTAGGGTTAGACAAGGTTTCCATGACATAATCGGCATACTCTGCACCGGTTGCACCGGTTTCCCGGCCCGTGAGCACTAACTTTTTCTCGTATAACCCACAAATATCCAAGGCTTTTTGCAGCTGTTTCGCTTTCTCATTATAACCAATATGAACCAACAGCATCCCGGCGGCACGAATGATACTGCAGGGATCGGCGTATTGTCCACGACCCTCTTCCACCATTCTCGGGGCTGACCCATGAATAGCTTCAAACATCGCATATTGTTTACCAATATTCGCCGAACCAGCGGTGCCGACACCGCCCTGGAATTCGGCCGCTTCATCGGTTAAAATATCACCATAAAGATTCGGTAAGACCATTACCTTAAACTGACTGCGTCGTTTTTCATCAACCAGTTTAGCGGTCATAATATCAATATACCAGTCGTCCATTTCCACGGTGGGATAATTTTTAGCAATCGCTTTAGCGGTATCTAAAAATTTACCATCGGTAGTTTTGATAACATTGGCTTTGGTAACCACTGTCACCTTATTTTTTCCCGATTTCTCAGCAAAATCAAAGGCGGCCTTGATGATTCGCTCTGATCCTTCCTGAGTGGTTACGGTGAAATCAATGGCTAAATCATCATTGACATGGATGCCTTTGCTACCAACCGCATAAGCCCCTTCGGTGTTTTCCCGATAGAAAGTCCAGTCAATATTCTTTTCCGGTACCGCAACCGGACGAACATTGGCAAATAAGTCCAATTCCCGTCGCATAGCCACATTGGCACTTTCAATATTTGGCCATGGATCGCCTTCACGTGGGGTTGTTGTCGGTCCTTTTAAGATCACATCACAGGTTTTCAGTTCTGCTAAAACGTCATCCGGAATGGCTTTTCCACAAGCGGCCCGATTTTCAATGGTCAAACCATCAATAATTTTAAAGACAATCTTTCCGGTTTTAACATCCTCAGCCAGCAGAAATTCTAAAACCCGTTGGGCTTCGGATGTGATAAAGGGGCCAATACCATCGCCCCCAACAATACCGATAATAATTTTATCTTTGGTTGTGAAATCAGTAAAATCCTTTTGAACCTTCATTTTTTCAATGCGTGTTAATTGTTCTTTAATCAATTCTTCAAAGTGAGCCTTTGCTCGTTCAATCTGTTCTGTGATCATATATCCTCCGTCAAATTTATTTATTCACCATCATCGGTAAGCTTTCAAGACAACACGAGCTGTCGGTTAAGCTCTGGACATCATACTTTTAAGCCGTTTGATTGGCTGTGTGTTCTTAAAAACCAGTTCATTGGTTGCGACAAATTTATCCACTGCGGTAACCACCCAGCTTCCTAAGTTTGCCGGCGGAACGGGCGTCAGGGGAAACATATGTTTCACAATCATATCTGCCTGGCGTTCATCGATATCAAAATATTTTTCGGCATTTTCGAGTGCTGTTTTAGGATGAGAAAAGCCATGCATTTCCCTGATCCGATTCAGACCCTTACCTGTTTTGACCTTACCCTGCCATGATTCCAGAAAAAAATCATGAAGCGTTGCCCCCCGGGCAATAGACGTATAATCCATCCCTAAGAATCTCGCTACCCGATAGGAATAATAACCAACTGCAACTGAGTGTTCATATAAACCATTGCCATGGTGATCGATTTCCCTTAATTTTTGGAATTCACTGTGTGTTATAATATCGCCAACAATGGTTTCAAACTCATCATAATACTTTTTTGTTTCCATTGAGACCTTTCTTTTACTGTTATTTATTCAGAAAAACTGAACAGACGCTGTAAATATTATAGCATAATATCTTTATTTTAAGTTAAAATATCAAAGATGTTCTTAAAAAAAACAAAAAAAGATTCGATTATTCTTAAAGTCATGTTAAACTAAATAAAAAAGAACAGGAAGGATCGACCATGAAAATTAAAAAACTACTCATCGGAACAGGTGTTGTTTTTGCCACTGGCGTGGCTCTTTACCATGCCTACGTGATTAAAAAAGCAAAAGCGTTTGAAGCGAGCCTTGATAAAAGTCCCGGATCCATCGATGAAACCGTTCTATACGGCGGAAAAATGAAGAACTACACAGATCAGATCATGCAGGATGCCAAAATCGGAGCTTTCTTCGGGGGCATGCAGCTTGATTTTTCAGATGTCGTCACTGAAAAAGATGATTACCGCATCGATATCAGCATCATCAACGGCGGTCTAAACATCATCGTACCTGATAACTTTAAATTAAAAATCGTTGATACCTGCAAATTTGGCGGGATCGCTGACAATACCGTTTGCGAGGATCCCGACAAAGCAGTTGCTCTTTCGGTTTTTGCCGACATCACCTGTGGCGGCCTAAATTTTGAAAATGCGCCTGAGTAAACTTAAGTAAATTCCTGACCATCATAAAAACCTGAAATCAGCCTAAACTGATTTCAGGTTTTTTTATTATATAGTATTAACGATTTAACAAGGGGCGATTCGTGATGACCAAGGGGGCAGACCCTCGCCCACACACTGCCCAATTACCGGTTCAATTTGCAAAATTCTTTAATTCAACTTATATCGCAAAATCTTCATATTGAAAGAAGACGCCGGTTTTTCTATAACCGCTCTTCCAGCTCAGCAGTCAAGTCTTCGTATCCCGGTTTATGGAGCAGGGCAAACATATTCTTCTTATAAGCTTCCACTCCCGGCTGATCAAAGGGATTCACACCCAATAGATAACCGTTTATTCCACAAGCTTTTTCGAAAAAATAGATCAGTTTACCAATATGGAAAGCATCTAATTTTTTAAGCTGAATAATGCCATTCGGGACCCCGCCATCCACATGTGCCAGCAGTGTTCCCATAAAAGCTTTTTCATTGACCGCATCGATTTCCCAGCCCGTGAGATAGTTCAGTCCTTCCAGATTTTTTTCATCGCGGAACACCTTGATCACCGATTGGTCATCTTCAATCACAAGCACGGTTTCGAAATGATTTTTAGGACCATCCTGAATCATCTGTCCCATCGAATGGAGATCGGTCGAGAAATGAACCGAAGCTGGAAAAAGACCTTTACCATCTTTGCCATCACTTTCACCAAATAATTGTTTCCACCACTCAGCCAGATACTCCAGCGAGGGATCGTAATCCACTAAGATCTCAATATGCTTCCCGCGATTGTAAAGCACATTCCGATACAGAGCATATTGAAAACAAGGGTTTTTTTCAAATTCAGGTTTGTTATAATCCTCATAACCGGATTTTCCGCCATCGATCAGGGCATCAATATCAATTCCGGCCGCTGCGATGGGCAGCAAACCAACAGCCGTATAAACCGAGTAACGTCCCCCGACATCATCAGGAATCACAAAGCTCTCGTAGCCTTCTTCCTCGGCCATGAATTTTAAAGCCCCTCTGGCCGCATCGGTGGTGACAAAAATCCGGTCCCTGGCACCTTCTTTGCCATATTTTTCTTCCAGAAATTTTTTAAAAAAACGAAAGGCCATGGCTGGTTCTGTCGTTGTCCCGGATTTTGAGATGACATTGACACAAACCTCTTGATCCTTTAATAAAGCCAGTAGCTTCTCGAGATATTTCCCACTGATGTTCTGACCGGCAAAGTATACTTTCGGAGCTTTTCGCACAGATCGTGATTCTTCATTATGAAAGGGGCTGGTCAGGGCTGAGATAACCGCTTTAGCGCCCAGATAAGACCCACCGATACCAATAACCACCAGCGCATCACAGCGCTCCTGGATTTTTTTTGCGGCCATCTTAATCCGGGCAAATTCATCCTGATCATAGTTAACCGGATAATCAATCCAACCCAGAAACTCATTACCAACTCCGGTTTTATTCATTAATTCATCGTTGGCTTTCGCCAACTGATCAAACCGACTTTCAAATTCACTAAAGTCTATATTTGCATAAGAGAGATCAAAACGAATACTCATAGTTATTACCTTCTTTCTTAATTAGGATCATTAATTTAGTACGATTTTGATGTTTTCTAACTTGTTTCATTTTACTATATCAGTGATTGGGATGTCAAATCATGTACGTCTTATCAATCTGAAAGCAAGTTGAAATTCAGCGAATCTTCTGACCAAGCCCTTCATAAGAGGTGACTTTTTTTATTTGATATGTTAAAATAAGCCAAATCAAGAAAAGAAGAGGTGTAAAATGGAAACGCGAATTCTGGGAAAAACCGGATTAAAAGTGTCCCTTATTGGCTTTGGTGGTATTCCAATTCAACGCTGTAACCAATGGGAAGTCGACGAAATTATTGAAAATCTGATTGAAGAAGGCGTGAATTTCATTGACACGGCCAGAGCCTACACCAATAGTGAAGAAATGATTGGGGAAGCCTTAAAACAATGGGGTCGGGAGCATTTTTATCTGGCCACTAAAACCCCTAAGCTCAGCTACGATGATGTCATGGCTGATGTCAAAACCAGTCTGGCTGAAATGCAGACCGATACCATTGACCTATATCAGTTCCACAATGCCAAAACGATGGCCGCCTACGAAACCATTATGGGTCCTGATGGCGGATATGAAGCGTTGGTTGAATGTAAAAAACAGGGCTTGATTAAACACATCGGTATCACCTCCCACAGTTACGAGGTGCTGGATCGGGCTCTTGACGAGGATAAATTCGAGACCATTCAATTTCCTTATAATATAATAGAAAATCGCGGCGCGCCGCTCTTTGAAAAAGCCAAACGCAAAAATGTCGGGGTCATTATCATGAAACCGCTGGCCGGCGGGGCTTTCATTCATGCCAATTACGCCCTCAGATGGGTCGCCGAAAACGCTAATATTTCGGTTCTGATCCCCGGTATGGACTCCGTTAAGCAGGTCTTGAAAAACACTAAAGTCGGCAATGACTTTGTTCCTTTATCGGATACCGAGCGTCAAACCCTGGAAGCGGATGCCAAAGCACTGGGGAAAACCTTCTGCCGCCGCTGTGGCTACTGCGCCCCCTGTCCCCAGGCTATTGATATCCCGATGCAGTTTATTGTCGAAGGTTATTACCGCCGTTACGATCTGGAAGAATGGGCGCTGGACCGCTACCGTAGTTTTGCCGCCAATGCCTCCGATTGTATCCAATGTGGCGAATGTGAACCGCGCTGTCCTTACGATCTTCCGATCCGGGAAATGCTTAAGAAAACTCGGGAACTCTTTGATCCGTTGATTGAAGACTAGGTGATCCCATTCTGCCGGCAAAATTAAATCAAGAAATTCAATCAAGAATTAGTGAGCCAGGACTTGATCAAGTCCTGGCTCTGTCATTATCTTAATCTCCGCTTGATTTCACGATTGATCCCGGCAGTATGTTTAGAAAACAAAGCTTTTCCGATAAAATCATCGCTCTTATAGGATATCCAAATCGACCAATCTTTAAGCCATATAAAAATCCCCGTTGGGATCAACATCGATGGTGATGGTCTGCCCTTCGTGGACATTACCTTTAATGATCTCTTTGCCGACCATGGTTTCGATGTGTTTTTGCAGATATCGTTTCAGCGGTCGAGCTCCATAGGCCGGGTCAAAGCCCATTTCGATGACGGCATCGATGGCTTGCTGTGTCAAGGTAACAGTGATACGGCGTTCTTCCAGCCGTTTTTGCAAATCTTTTAAGAGCAGGGTCACAATTTTGCCAATGGCTTCTTTATTGAGTGGTTTGTACAAGACAATTTCATCAATTCGGTTTAAAAATTCCGGTCGGAAATAGCTCTTCAACAGTTCCATCACGGCGGCTTCGGTTTTTTCGGTAATTTCCCCATCAGCATTGATCCCTTCCAGCAGATATTCTGATCCGATGTTGGAGGTCATGATGATAATGGTATTTTTAAAATCGACAGTTCGTCCCTGAGAGTCGGTAATGCGACCATCATCGAGAATCTGCAACAGAATATTGAACACATCCTTATGGGCTTTTTCAATTTCATCCAGTAAGATGACTGAATATGGTTTACGACGGACGGCTTCGGTCAGCTGTCCCCCTTCTTCATAGCCAACATATCCCGGCGGTGCGCCAATTAAGCGGGAGACTGAGAATTTTTCCATGTATTCACTCATATCGATGCGGATCATGTTTTCTTCGCTATCGAAGAGGGTGGCCGCTACGGCCTTGGCCAGCTCGGTTTTACCAACCCCGGTGGGGCCTAAGAACAGGAAGCTGCCAATCGGGCTGTTGGGATTTTTAATCCCAGCCCGGGACCGGATGATCGCATCAACAACTTTGAGAATCGGCTCTTCCTGACCGATCACGCGTTGTTTCAGGGTGTCTTCCAGAGCCAGCAGTTTTTCCCGCTCACCGGATACCAGCTTACTCAAAGGGATGTTGGTCCAGTCAGAAATAATCTCGGCAATTTCTTCTTCGGTGACCTTTTCCCGCTTGAGACTATCTTCATCGCCTTTTTCATCAGCTTTTCGTTTGATCGCTTCGATTTTGGCGGTTTTCTCAGGAATTAACCCATACTCCAACTCTGAGGCCTTACGATAATCACCTTCCCGAATCGCTTTTTCCCGTTCATAAGTGAGCTGATTCAGTTCTTCCTGAAGGGATTTTAGGGTATCGGCGGACTGCTTTTCGTTTTCCCATTGCATACTCATGGTATTAAAGCGCTCTTTATATTCAGCCAATTCTTTTTGGAGTCGTTCCAGCCGTTCTTTGCTGAGGGTGTCCTTTTCTTTTTTCAGGGCGACTTCTTCAATTTCCAGCTGCATCATTTTGCGCCGTACCTCGTCCATTTCCTCGGGCATGGAGTCCATTTCGGTACGGATCTTGGCACAGGCTTCGTCAATCAGGTCGATCGCCTTATCCGGTAGAAATCGGTCTGAAATATAACGATTGGAGAGGGTAGCGGCGGCCACCAGAGCGGTATCGAGAATCTGTACCCCGTGATAGCGTTCATAGGTGTCCTTTAAGCCACGCAGAATCGAGATCGTATCTTCTACCGATGGTTCATCCACCAGTACTGGCTGGAAACGCCGTTCCAGCGCCGGGTCTTTTTCAATATACTGACGGTATTCGTCCAGGGTGGTGGCACCGATACAATGGAGCTCGCCCCGGGCCAGCATCGGTTTTAACATATTGCCGGCATCCATGGCGCCTTCAGTTTTTCCAGCACCAACGATGTTGTGGAGCTCATCAATAAACAACACGATTTCGCCGTTGCTGTCGACAACCTCTTTTAACACCGCTTTTAGTCGCTCTTCAAACTCGCCCCGATATTTGGCGCCGGCCACCAGAGCACCCAGATCTAAAGCAATGATCCGTTTATCTTTTAGCCCTTCTGGCACATCACCGGCCACAATTCGCATCGCCAGCCCTTCGACGATGGCGGTTTTACCAACCCCCGGTTCACCAATCAGAACCGGATTGTTTTTTGTTTTACGGCTTAAGATCCGGATTGCATGACGGATTTCGGCATCCCGACCAATGACCGGGTCCAGTTTATTGTCAATCGCATCCTGCACGAGATCGTGACCATATTGGCTAAGCGCCTCATAGGTGACCTCAGGATGGTCGTTAACTACCCGCTGTCCGCCCCGGACTTCCTTTAAGACATTTTCCACGTCTTTTTTGGGAATGCCATAGCGTTCCAAAATCTCCACTGATTTAGACTTTTTACCCAGGCTGTAAAGCGCCAGTAAGATACATTCCACTGAGATATACTGATCATCGAGTTTTTTTGCTTCTTTATAAGATTCGTTCAAAACCTTATCAGTGTCCGCACTGACATAAACCTTGCCCTGCTCTCGGCCGGGTCCGGAGACACTGGGCAGCCGTCCGATTTCCCGGCGCAGTTCTTCGGCAATGGTGTGGGAGTTCTTGCCCAAGCGGTCAAAGATCCGCCCAACCACCCCATTTTCCTGGGTAATCAGGCCCATCAGCAGATGTTCCGGCGCGATTTCCATGTGGTTATACTCTCCGGCGATCAATTCTGCTGTTTTGATTGCTTCCAATGATTTTTGGGTAAATAAATTCATATCCATAATTGCACCTCTTTATTTTAAAATTTCTTTACTATTCCGATTGTTACTAACACATATGTTAAAGTGAACGCCAGTACCATACCCCATAAAGGCACGGTTCTTTGTGTCCTCTTGTGTTTACTCTAATCATGGTTTCTTTTTTTATAATCCTCCCAATAGATGGTTTCCAGAACGTTAAGTAGATCATTTGCCTCAGCTTCATCGACCTTAGAAAAATAAACATTCATCGCCCGGTCGATCATTTTTAAATACCGGGTCAGGTTGTCGGTGACGGTTTCAATATCCTGGGTCAGCTCGCCCTCATCTTCAAAGGCTCGGACAAACTTATGGTTGGTTAAGTTTTCTGCCAAATCTCGATGATCAGCTCGCTGTTCTTTTTCAATGCCAGCAATCAGCTTGAAAAATTCATCAAAATGATCATTCAAATTTTCAGACTTCGTCCGGGAGCTGATTTTAAGCACCGCATATTTCCCCTGCTTACTGCTGATAAATTCATAACTATACCGCACCTTGGGGCGGTACTTATATTTCAGGCTCTTACCGAATTGAATGCTGGAATTTTTATTGATCTGGCTGACTGATAGAGTATCACTGAAATTTACATCCAACTGTTCCAGAATTTTTTGGATTTTCTGCTCCGGTGTCACTAGCCCGATCTTTTCAGCCAGGATATCATTGATCAGTTGGGAGCGGTTAGTATTATTTTCATAGGCAATCTGGTCTATTTTCTCAACTATTTCATCAAATAGCATTAAACTGTATACACTCTTTATCATTTCATCACTCCTTTTGTTTAAATTATAGTTATACAACATTAAATAGTCAATCATTTTATGTATAATTAATTACATTTTTATGATAATCTCAGTTTTACTTAAGTTTCTGTTAATTACTGCATCGCCAAATCAAACAGGACGACGGTTCTTACTTATACGGTTGGCACAAGAATAACTGTTTCTTGTGTTTACTCTATTGCATACCCAAATTTTGTTCGCGTAACCTCAGCTATAACGACAAATAAAGACCTGAATGCAGTACTGCATTCAGGTCCAGGTTGTTATGTTACTATTAAACTCAAATAGTAGAAGCTATGATTAAATTAAAAACAGTGGTGCAAATACCAATGATACAATGGTCATCAGTTTAATTAAGATATTGATCGAAGGTCCGGAAGTATCCTTAAATGGATCCCCAACAGTATCACCAACAACGGCTGCTTTATGAGCATCACTGCCTTTTCCGCCGTGAGCGCCGCCTTCAATAAATTTCTTGGCATTATCCCAGGCACCACCGGCATTAGCCATAAAGATGGCCATTAATACCCCGGTAACCAGAGCGCCAGCTAATAATCCCCCTAAGGCATCGGCTCCAAGGATCAGACCCATAGCTAAAGGAGCCGCTACTGCCATTAAACCAGGTACGATCATTTGTTTTAATGCCGCAGCGGTAGAAATATCTACACATTTAGCATAATCCGGTTTTTCAGTACCAGCCATAATGCCCGGGAATTCGCGGAACTGACGACGCACTTCTTCAATCATTTCATTGGCGGCTGAACCAACTGCTTCCATGGTTAAAGCCGAGAACAAAAATGGCAACATCCCACCGATAAATAAACCGATGATAACATTAGGATTTAAAATATCAATACTGGCTAAATCAACTGCTTGAGCATAAGAAGCAAACAAGGCTAAAGCCGTTAAAGCCGCTGAACCAATGGCAAAACCTTTACCAATAGCGGCGGTGGTATTACCAACTGCATCGAGCTTGTCGGTAATTTGACGAACTTCCTTAGGCATTTCCGCCATTTCAGCAATCCCGCCGGCATTATCAGCAATCGGACCGTAAGCATCGACGGCAATGGTCATCCCACAGGTGGACAGCATCCCTACCGCTGCCAAGGCAATCCCGAACAGTCCGAACGCAGCATAGGCGACAAAAATTGCCACTGCCATCGCTAAGATCGGGAACATAGTCGATTTCATCCCGACTGCCAAACCACTGATAATGGTGGTCGCGGCACCGGTTTCAGATTGCTGCGCAATGTGTTGGACCGGTTTATAATGTTCTGAGGTGTAATACTCGGTTAATTTACCAATAATAATACCAACCGCTAAGCCGGCAACAATCGCAATAAAAGCTGCTGATCCGCCAGTAAAATAGTCAGATAAGAAGTAAGCCGCAATGACCATCAGAATACCACTGACATAAGTACCCATATCCAGTGCCCGTTGCGGGTTTCCGCCTTCTTTACCACGGACAAAGAAAGTACCGATGATGGAGGCAAAAATACCAACTGCTGCTAAAAGCATCGGGAACAGAACGCCATTAAAACCTTCAAGTGCCAATGCCCCCAGGGTAATCGCAGAAATAATCGATCCCACATAAGATTCAAATAAATCTGAACCCATTCCGGCAACGTCACCAACATTATCACCAACGTTATCAGCAATAACCGCTGGATTACGAGGATCATCTTCAGGAATACCGGCTTCAACCTTACCAACCAGGTCAGCGCCAACATCAGCTGCTTTAGTATAAATACCACCACCAACACGACCAAACAGAGCGATTGAAGAAGCACCCAGACCAAAACCGGTGACAACGGTAACATCACCAAAGATTAAGTACAGGGCACTGACTCCCAGTAAACCCAGGCCAACCACACACATACCCATCACGGCACCGCCGGAAAAAGCCACTGAAAGGGCTTTGTTCATCCCGCTGGTTTTGGCCGCATTAGCTGTTCTAACGTTGGCTTTGGTGGCAACCTGCATCCCAAAGAATCCCGCCAGGATTGAAAAGACAGCCCCAACCAGAAAACAAATTGCGGTCATAATACCGAGGCCCGGTGTTACCGTCAAAATAACAAATAAGACCACTACAAAAATCGCGATCATTTTATATTCACGCTTTAAGAATGCCATGGCACCTTCGTGGATATATCCCGCGATCTCTTTCATTCTGTCTGTACCGGCGTCAACGGCTGTTACGCGTTTTGCAAAAATAAGCGCAAAAACCAACGCCACGACTCCAATGGCTGGAGCCAGAAACAATAATTCCATTTTCAATTTCCCCCTATAAGTTTTTGCATCCCTAAAATCAGATGCCTGCTATGATACGATTGAATAAACGAATGCCGACAACATGAATAAAATGCCTGAGATTTTCGTTGCTCGTTCTAAAACACCTTCAAATCCCTTGGCTTTTTTCTTCCCAAATAAGGTCTCAGCACCACCTGCGATGGCTCCGGACATCCCTGCTGTTTTTCCGGGCGACAAAAGTATCGCGGCAATCAGAACAAGGCTGGAAATTATTAAAACGACCAGTAAAGCTTCTTTCATTAGTATCACCTCCGTAAATAATCGTGCACGTTATAATATCATAACCAAAAAACATTTTCAATCATTAAAAAGTCTCAATTGGGACTTTTGCAATGTAAACGGTCACAGCTTTCAGATTTTTACTTTATTTTCCCTTAATCAGCGTTTCACCGGTCATTTCCGGCGGTTTGGGCAATCCCATCAGATCCAGCAAGGTCGGTGCCACGTCAGCCAGACGCCCATCATTTCTGAGGACAACATCGCCAGCTCCCAGCAGAATACACTTAACCTGATTGGAGGTATGGGCAGTAAAAGGCATGTGGCTTTCGTAATCGATCATTTTCTCGGCATTGCCATGATCAGCCGTTAGAATCACCTTGCCGCCTTTTGCCAAAATCGCGGCAATTACTTTTCTGGCACACTCATCGACCACTTCGACTGCTTTTTCGGCTGCTTCGAAAATACCAGTGTGTCCGACCATATCGGCATTGGCAAAATTGAGAATCATCAGCTGATATTTTTCGCTTTCAATTGCTGCCACAGCTTTATCAGCCACCTCGTAGGCGCTCATCTCGGGCTGCAGATCATAGGTTGCCACATGGGGGGAAGGTATCAAAATCCGATCTTCCCGGGGATACTGTTTTTCCAGTCCACCATTGAAGAAATAGGTTACATGGGCATATTTTTCAGTTTCGGCAATACGCAACTGGGGAATCGCCAGGTTGCTAAGATATTCACCCAGGGTATTAATAATGGTTACTGGCTGATAGGCAACCGATACCGTTTCGAAAGATTTATCATATTGGGTCATCGTGACAAAATTCAGACTCAGAAAGCCGGTTTTGCGAATGAATAAATTGAAATCCGGATCGATAAATGCCCGGGTTAATTCGCGCGCCCGGTCGGGTCTGAAATTAAAGAAGATAATCGTATCATCGGATTTAATGGTGCTATCTTCAACCGTATCGATGATCGTTGGCAATACAAATTCATCGGTAATTTTAGCCGCATAGGTTTCTAACATGATATCCAACGCCGTGGCGGCATGATTACCGGCTCCGACGGTCATGGCATCATAGGCTCTTTCGACCCGATCCCAGCGGTTGTCCCGATCCATCGCGTAATAACGACCCATGATCGTGGCTATTTCGCCCACGCCTAATTGTGCCATTTTAGCTTCCAGGGCTTTGATATGGACAAGCCCGCTGTTCGGAGCGGTATCCCGACCATCCATCAGGCAATGGACATAGACCCGTTTTAAGCCTTGTTTTTGAGCCAGCTTCAGTAATGCGTAAAGATGGTCTTCATGGCTGTGAACCCCACCATCGGACAACAAGCCGATCAGGTGCAAGGCGCTGTCCTTTTGTTTGGCAGCATTAATACCAGCAAGAAAGGCTTCGTTCGTAAAAAAGTCCCCGTCTTCGATCGATTTGGTAATCCGGGTCAGTTCCTGATAGACGATCCGACCGGCCCCCAGGTTTAAATGGCCGACCTCGGAATTACCCATCTGACCTTCAGGCAAGCCAACGCCAAGACCACTGGCCGTGATCAGGGTATGCGGATAAACCTCGGAGATGGTATCAAGAAACGGCGTTTGGGCCTGTTCAACGGCATTGCCCTCGGTACATCTGGTAAAGCCATAGCCATCCAGAATAATCAGGGCGGTTAGATTATTATTCATTTGATCACTCCTTTCGGTCACTATTTTAGGTTGTCGTGAGAAACCGTACCGCAGCAGACAACATGATGTAACAATTGTCGGTACTCACATTTCTCTTTTTTCTTGAAATTAGAAAAGAATTAAAACTTCGCAATCTCAGCGAATGTCGGTTTGAGCGAGGCTCCGCCAACCAGGGCGCCGTCGATGTTGTCCATCGCCATCAGGTCTTTAATGTTTTCTGGGTTAACTGAGCCGCCGTATTGAACCCGAACTTTTTGAGCTGCATCTTCGCCAAACATTTTTGCGATGGTTTGGCGTACCCAACCACAGGCTTCATTGGCTTCTTCTTTGCTGGCAGTTTTACCGGTGCCAATGGCCCAGATCGGTTCGTAGGCAACCACCACTTTAGTGATATCTTCAATGCCTTTGAGGCCGGCTTCGATCTGACCGACAACCTTGGCTTCGGCTTTTCCGCTTTCCCGTTCGGCCAGGGTTTCACCACAGCAAACGATCGGGGTAATCCCCAAAGTCAGCGCTTTAATGGCTTTTTTATTGACATTTTCGTCGGTTTCGTTAAAATATTCGCGTCTTTCCGAATGTCCAATCAAGACATAGCTTACGCCAATCACCTGCAGCATTTCCCCCGATATTTCGCCAGTAAAGGCGCCATTTTTTTCAAAGTGCATGTTTTGAGCACCGATCCCAACATCGAAACCTTTGGCCATTTCCACGGCTTTTTGCAGACCCAGATAGGTCGGACAAAAAACTACCTCAGCCACTGCTCCAGCCACCAACGGCAACAGCGTATTCATTAATTTTTCAGTTTCAAAGATGTCGTTGTTCATTTTCCAGTTTCCGGCAATAATTGGTTTTCGCATCATCTGCTCCTTTATTTATCTTGTAAGATTTCGATCCCTGGTAGTTTTTTTCCTTCCAAAAATTCCAGTGTGGCGCCGCCGCCAGTGGAAATATGGCTCATCCCCTCTTCGTAGCCGAGAATTTTAACTGCTGCTGCCGAGTCACCGCCGCCGATGATGGTAACAGCATCGCAATCGTCCATAGCTTTTGCTACGGCTGCTGTTCCCTTCGCAAAGGCGGGCATTTCAAATACACCCATCGGGCCGTTCCAGATCACCGTTTTGGCACCCATAATTGCTTTTGTAAAGGTAGCTGCCGTTACTGGGCCAATATCCAGTCCCATTGAATTGGCTGGGATCGCGTTGATATCGACCACCACAAATGGGGCATCGGCGGCAACGGCTTCAGCGGCCACCACATCCACGGGCAACAGCAGTGTAACGCCTCTTTCTTTGGCTTTTTCGATCAGCTTTTTAGCCAGTTCCAGTTTTTCTGCTTCCAGCAGCGACTTTCCAATTTCGTAACCCTGAGCTTTCAGAAAGGTAAAGGCCATTCCACCACCAATAATCAGAGTATCGACCTTTTCCAGCAGATTACTGATCACACCAATCTTGTCCGAAACCTTGATTCCGCCAAGAATTGCCACAAAGGGGCGCTCCGGATTTTCCAGGGCTTTCCCCATAAAATCCAATTCTTTTTGAATCAAGAAGCCGGAAACACCCGGTAAAAACTCAGCAATTCCCACGGTTGAGGCATGGGCACGGTGAGCCGTTCCAAAGGCATCATTGACAAAAACATCACCCAGATCAGCCAGTTCTTTGGCAAAACCTTGGTCGTTTTTCTCTTCTTCGCCCCGGAACCGGGTATTTTGGAGCAACAGCACCTCACCCGGTTTAAGTCCCGCCGCCGCTGCAACCGTCACCGATCCGGTAACCGCCCCGTCATCATTGAAGATTACTTCTCTTTTTAATAATTCGGACAGTCTTTGGGCAACCGGTGCCAGAGAATATTTGGGGTTGGGCTGATTTTTGGGTCGACCCATATGGGACATTAAAATCAATGAAGCCCCCTGCTCCAGAATATAATTAATCGTTGGCAAGGCGGCAGTGATCCGGGTTTCATCGGTAATAACGCCATTTTCATCCAATGGCACATTAAAATCTGCCCGCATTAAAACTTTTTTTCCTTTTAAATCAATATCTGATACTGTTTTTTTACTCATCCGCTTATCCTTTCGGTTTTTAAATTCGCTTTATAAACAATTTCAGAAGCCTTGCAATATTTCGCAAAAGCTTCTGATATATTTTTTGATTTCGATAAATTATCTTTCTCGGGTATCGGGATAATTAAAATTTAGTCGCCACATATTCTGCTAAACGTACTAATTGAGCAGTGTAGGACATTTCATTATCATACCAGGCAATGATCTTAACCTGTTGTTTGCCACCTTTAACATCCATCACCCGGGTTAAGGTAGCATCGAATAATGATCCAAATGACATGCCGATAATGTCGGTGGAAACAACCTGTTCCTCATTATAACCGAGCGTTTCATTGGCAGCTGCTTTAACAGCAGCATTAATTTCGTCAACGGTAACCTCTTTTTCCAGGACACAGGTCAAATCAACCAGTGAACCGGTAATTACTGGCACCCGTAGCGCAAATCCATCCAGTTTACCATTCAGGGCTGGCAATACCTTACCGACTGCGGCAGCCGCACCGGTTGATGTGGGAACGATATTTGCGGCAGCGGTACGGCCTCGTCGTAAATCTTTGTGAGGACCATCGAGGGTTGCCTGGTCATTGGTGTAGGCGTGAACCGTAGTCATTAAACCGCTGACTAAACCAAAACTGTCGTTTAATACTTTTGCTACCGGAGCTAAACAATTGGTGGTACAGGAAGCCCCGCTGATCACGGTTTCGGTACCATCAAGAATCTTTTCGTTGACATTGAAAACGATCGTTTTAACATCACCTTTAGCGGGAGCAGATACAATGACTTTTTTTGCGCCCGCTTTAATGTGTTTGCCAGCTCCGTCTTTATCAGTGAAAAAACCGGTGGATTCGATCACAACATCAACACCAATACTTCCCCAAGGCAGGTTTTCAGGGTCTCTTTCGGCCAAGATTTTAATCGCCTTGCCATCAACCACGATGGTATCGTCTTTAACTTGGATGGCATCCGGCTTAAATTTTCCCTGGGCACTATCATATTTTAACAGGTACGCTAAGGTTTTTGCATCAGTTAAATCATTGACCGCCACAACCTCAAATGCGGGGTTATCTGCCATTAATCTAAATGCTAAACGACCAATTCTTCCAAAACCATTAATTGCTACTTTTACAGACATATTATCTGCCTCCTTAAAATAATGTTTACTCAATGTATCCTCTAATTTATACTCAATCAGACACGTGCTATTTTGTGTCTGGCATGGTTTGCAGTTTTCTCAATACTTCTCTTGCTGCGCTTTCATCGGTGATCAGAACAATATTTTCCCGAATGCGACTGACGGCAATAATCGCTTCGGCTTTTGTAACTCCACCAGCCACGGCAATCACGTGGGCTATTTTCTTGAAATTATCAATCCCGATCCCAATCGTACTCGATGGTGAAATAACCTGGCCATTAATATCAAAGTAATGCCCAAAGGCCTCTGCCACAGCGCCTTGTTCCAAAATCTTCCGTTTATCAGCTATCCCTAAATTCCGCCAGTCTGCCAATACATCGGCGCGTCCCAACCCGAAAATAAAAACATCGATGTTGTCCATCTTATTAAATACCCTTTTTATCTCCGGATAATCTTTTAATGCTTCCAATAAGCGCTGATCAATATTATCCGGTAAGTGCAGCAGTTCATAGTTGGAGTGCAGCTTAAGACCCATTTCAGCAACCACATTATTTGCCTGAGTGGAATGGCTTTTACCGATCCCACCGCGAGCTGGAATGACATAAACATCGGGATAAAAGGCTTCCCGCATTTCATCGGCAACGGCTGCGGTACAGCTCCCGCCGGTTAATGCCAAGGTATCCTTATATTTCATCACTGACAATACATATTTAGCCCCAGAGCGCCCCATAAATCGCAGTACTTCATAATTCATATCCATATCGCCAGGACAGATAATGACCCGTTTCAGATGCAGGCGATCCATCAGTTCTTTTTCGAGTTGCTCCAGACCATTGTAGGTGTAAAGCAGGTTTTTTAACTGGATCAGTGCTTCTTTGCCAGCCTCGGTAATGACAACCCCCTGCCGTTCGACCGAAACCAGCTTTTGGGTTTGAAAAAAATCGATTTCATTGCGCACCTGACGTTCACTCATATCCAGAACAAAGGCAAGATTTCTCCGTCCGATGGGCTGCTCACTGCTGATCGTTGACAAGATATTGTAACGCATTTCAATGAGCCGATTCACTTCTGGAGCGACAAGCTGTTGAAGTTCAATAACTTCCTTACTGATTTTTAATTGATTTGGCACAGAGTTACCCTTCTTTCGGAGTCATACTCATTTTTGTCCCGCCGGGACAAAAGCATTATACCCTATATTAAATTTAAAAACAAGTTAAAAACAACTAAACACTAAAAGAAAATTGCAGTCCCAATTTTACCTGATCTGCCAATATTTTACCGCCAATGATCAGTGTTTTTTTACTTACCGATATTCTTTTCGTTTAGAGGAGGGCTGGATCGAAAGCGCTTCACGATATTTGGCCACCGTTCGTCTGGCCACATCCAGATTTTGCTGCTGCAATAATTCTGATAGTTTTTGATCGCTCAGCGGCTTTCTCTTATCCTCCTGGTCAATTAATTCCTTTATATAGCCTTTGATGGCGTCAGAAGAGCGGTCTTCCTGTCCCTGGGTATAGCCTCGTTTAAAGAAAAACTTCAAGGCAAAGGTACCCTTGGGGGTTTGGATATATTTTCCCCGAACGGCGCGGCTCACCGTTGACTCATGCACATCAATCATCTCGGCAATTGTTTTAAGTGTTAATGGCCGCAGATCGCCACCGCCTTCAAAAAAAAAGCGATGCTGGGACTCAGCAATGGCGGTAATGACTTTTTTGATAGTACTCCGTCGTTGCTCAATACTTCTGATCAGAAAAGCTGCGCTATCAAGTTTTTTTTCCAGATAAAGCCTGGTTTTATCGTTCTTATCGGGGTTTTTCAGCAGTCCTTTGTAGTAATTATTAATCCGCAACCGGGGAGCCGACACCTCATTGATCTTAACCACCAGCTCATCATCAACAATTTCGATAATACCATCAGGAATAACATAGGAAACCCGTTCTGAACAGGAAAATTCCCGGCCGGGTTTTGGTTCCAGGGTTTTAATCACCTCTTTAAATTCATAGACATCCTCAATGGTCAGACCAGTATCCTCGGCAATCCGCTTAAATTGGTTATCCGCCAGATCGATTAGATGATTTTTAACAATCTTGATAAACACTTCTTCGTCATCATACCCGATCTGACGCAGTTGAATCAGCAAGCACTCTTCAATATTTCGGCATCCCACCCCACTGGGATCAAAACCCTGGATAATCACAATCATTTTCTCGATACTTTCTTCATTCACTGCTAAAATATTTTTAATGTAGTCTCTATCGATGACCAGGTAGCCGTTATCATCGATACAGTCAATTAAATATTCGCCAATCAGTATTTCCGAACTGGTCAGGTTTTTTTCCAGCATCTTAAATTGAAAATGTAGATATTCGTTCAGGGTTTTCTCCTGGGCGGTAAACTTTTCAAAACCATATTCGTCATCACTGTCAGCGCTTGACTGCGTCTGACCACGAAAATCAGAATTTTCAAGACTATGAAAATATTCATCCCATTGGATTTCCTCCCTCGGCGCTTGTTCTTGAGCCGCTTCTTCTTTAACCAGTTCGCCCTTTAGTGATTCCCCCTCTTCATTAATGGGTACCACCTCTTTTATCGACACCTCATTAAATTCCAGAACTGGGTTTTCCATGATTTCAGTTTCGATCAGACCATTGAGTTCCGTCGCTGTCAGCTGAAGAATCTCAATCGATTGGCGCATCTCCTGGGTCATGATCAATTTTTGGGTTTGGGTTATATTTAAATCAAATTTAATATTCATTTTTCACCTGATCGTTTTATTTCTAAATCAAAAAAAGACTAACTTCCGTTAGTCCTAATCATATCATAGTCTACTTAAGCTCTTCAACGTATTTGATCACATTTACTGCAGCAATGGCACCATCGGCGGTGGCAGTAACTACTTGTCGCAAAGATTTACGCCTGACATCACCGGCTGCAAAGATCCCTGCGATATTGGTGCGCATTTCATCATCAGTGATCAGGTAATTCTGGGTATCGCTTTCCAACTGAGCGACAAAGGCTTCTGAATTTGGTTTCTGACCGACGAAAACAAACACACCATCAACGGGAACCGCCGTCATTTCACCAGTTTTTACATTTTTAACGACAATGCTTTCGACCAGGCCATTTCCGTTGATCTCTGCCACCACTGAATCCAGCATCATCGAAATTTTTTCATTTTCCTGAATGCGCTGCTGTAGAATTTTAGCGCCCCGGAGTTCATCACGACGATGAATGATGATAATTTCACTGGCGAACTTTGTCAGATACAAGGCTTCTTCCAAAGCCGTGTCGCCACCACCAATAACCGCAACCTTCAAGCCCTTAAAAAAATTAGCATCACAGGTAGCACAATAGGAGACCCCCATGCCGCGCAGTTCCTGTTCACCTTTACAGCCAATCAGTCTCGGTTCTGCACCAGTTGCGACGATGATGGTTCGGGTTTCCAGCTTACCTGATTCGGTTTCAACGATAAATCCGGTTGCTGTTTTTTGTGAATCAAGATAGGTTTTGTTCGCAAATTCAACGCCGAATTCTTCACATTGCTGCCGCATCCGCTCAGTTAAACCAGGACCAGTGCTGTTCGGTGGCGATCCCGGATAGTTTTCGATTTCCCAACTGGTCGCGATCTGGCCACCAATGCCACCTTTTTCAATAATCAACACTTTCAGTGCGCCCCGGGCCGCATAGATCCCGGCAGCCAGACCGGCTGGTCCGGCTCCCACTATAATTGTATCGTAACTCATCCTTGCACCTCTTTCAGTTATTTAACTTCACCAGTTACTCAGGATCCATCCTTCATAATTTTGCTGGTAGTTATGAATTCTTCCATCTGCATTTCGTTTTCTTTAACGATTTCTTTTTTGTATTCATCATATCTATTTTCTTTGACAATTTCCAGCGATCGGGTTTCCAGTTTTAAATTTTTAACCACTTCAATCTGAATATCGATTTTTTCAGTAATCTCATCGATTCTTTTTTCGACAATCTTGATCTGCTCTTTTAAAAAGGAGATGTAGTGAAGATAGACCTGGCAGGCTGTCGGAGTGATCGATGCGGCCATATCCCGTTCATAATTTGTGTAACTTTTTTCCAGCTGGTCTTCCAGAGCCAGCTGTTTGTCCATTTCGTCACTTAATTGCCGCGTCAACCCACCCAAGATCATCATTTCATTTTCCAGATTTTGATCTTTATAAGAAAGCAGTTTTCCTAAATGGAATTGGAATTTTTTCATAAGACAGCCTTCTTCATGGCTTCAACCGTATCATTAAATAAACACTTCTCATCCACTTTCTGCTGTAAAAACTTATTGATGCCGCCAATTTTTTTGATGGCAATATCCAAAGCCGGATTCGTACCGCTTTTGTAGGCGCCAATGCTGACCAGATCATAATTGGTGTCATAAATCGACATCATGTTTCGGATCGAGGAAGCGGCCTCCTGTTGATTTTTATCGGCAATGTTGGACATCAGTCGACTGACACTGTTGAGCACATCAATCGCCGGGTAATGATTACGGGCGGCTATCTTTCTTGATAAGACAATATGCCCATCAATGATCCCCCGAACCGTGTCCGCGACCGGCTCATTCATATCATCCCCTTCAACCAGAACCGTATAAACCCCGGTAATGGAACCGGTTTCAAAGTTTCCGCTACGCTCCAGCAGTTTCGGCATCATGGCATAAATCGAGGGGGTGTAACCTCTAGCCACCGGAGGTTCTCCCGTAGCCAAACCAATTTCCCGCTGAGCCATAGCAAAGCGAGTCAGGGAATCCATCATCAACAAGACATCATTGCCCTGATCTTTAAAATATTCCGCAATCGCAGTGGCTGTCAGGGCGCATTTCATCCGCTGCATCGGCGGCTGATCCGAGGTTGCCACAACAACTACCGAACGCGCCAGACCTTCCTGGCCCAAATCATTTTCCAGAAATTGTCTGACCTCCCGGCCTCGCTCGCCAACCAGAGCGATGACATTCACCTGGGCTTTGACATTTCTGGCAATCATTCCCATCAGGGTACTTTTCCCCACCCCACTACCGGCAAAGATTCCCATTCTCTGACCTTTACCGATCGTCAATAAACCATCTATTGCTTTTATCCCAAATTCCAGAATATCATCAATACATGGTCTTGAAAAGGGATTTGCTCCCGAACTTTGGATATCATAAGGCATCGTATTTTCAATCGGATCGCCGCCATCAATGGGTTCTCCCATGGCATTGACAACCCGGCCGATCATCTTTTCCGACACTCCGATTTTTAACGATGAACCAGTCGGTTCAACAATATTTCCGAAGCTGATGCCTTCCGGTTCTTCGTAAGGCATCAATAACACCTTATTACCGCGAAAACCGACCACTTCAGCCAAAATGAAACGATCTGCATTCTGATCAAATATCTTACACAAATCGCCAATACTACATTCCGGCCCCACCGATTCAATCATCATGCCGACAACTTTTTCAATTTTCCCAAAATACTGATAAGTTTCCGCCCGTTGAATGGCTTTGCAAATTTCAGATGTATTCATTTTGCCTCCAGTTAAGAACTTTGTTCGATCGCTTTCTCCAATTGACCCAATTGTACCGGCAGACTCATATCGATAACAGAATCATTGGTTTCGACCATAATCTTATCCTCGTCCTTCAGAATAATCACCTTGGATTTTTTTGACAGTTTTTTTAATTTTTCTGCCATTTCCTTATTAATATGGAGCTCCAGGGTTTTTTGATTCTCCGATAAATAGATTTTAAGATCTTCTTCATCCCCGTGAATGACCTCGTCAAAGAACCTCAAAAAGAGATCATTGTCTTCCTGAACCTGATATTTCATTATTTTTTTGGCAATTTCAAAAGCGATATTCAGCAACTCTTTTTTCTGATTATCCAGGGCCCGCTGTCGCTCAGTAAGAATCTCTTCAAGCAGATCATTTATTTCCTGAAACTTGTTATCAATGTCTGCCGCCGCTTGAGCCAGGCCGTCATTTAAACCTTCTTTAAGACCAGCCTGAAAGCCTTCCTGAGCACCATCCTTCCGGCCTTCTTCATGGCCAGTGGCATAGCCCTGAGAAAAACCCTCCTGATAACCACTTTCCTGAGATTTTTCTTTAATCTCCTGGCTGGCCCGGATCGCTTCTTTCATCAGTTCATTAGCTGCATGCATGGCTTCAACGCTTTCATTCTGATCGATTTGATTTTCAGCCATTTCTTCATTTCTAATGAATTGGCCTTCCTCGTCAACCTCCGCTTCCGGCTGATTTACAATCGGCACAACTTCAGATATAGTCATTTGAGACACCCATTTAGCTTTTACAATACTAGACAATGATCTCGTCCTTTCCACCCTTAGATGTTACAATTTCGCCTTCTTCTTCCAGTCTTCTGATTACTGAAACAATCTTCTGCTGAGCTTCTTCGACATCCCGAACCCTGACATTATGCAGGTATTCCATCTCACTCTTGACCGTTTCACCCATTCGTTGCGACATATTGACAAAGATTATATCCGCAACAGCTTTGTTTGCACCCTTGAGGGCAACGGACATTTCTTTGGTATCAATTTCCTGAAGGAACCGCTGAATCGACATCGAATCAAGAATAACAATATCTTCAAATACAAACATCCGCTTACGAATTTCTTCTGAGAGTTTGGCATCATTTTTACTGAGTTCATCAAAGATGTATTTTTCAGTACCACGATCAATGTTGTTCATAATTTCAGCAATATAGTTAATCCCGCCAACTTCCAGTAAATCGAAGGAGACAACCGATTCAAATTTACGTTCTAAAATGGTTTCAACCTGTCTGATAATCTCTGGCGAGGTACGATCCATTCTGGCGATCCGCTCGACAACTTCGACCCGAATACTCTTGGGCAACTCAGAAATAATCGCTGAGGCCTGGTCAGCCCTGGCATAGGATAAAATCAGGGCAATGGTCTGCGGATGCTCATTCATAATCATATTCATTAAGTTTTTGTAATCCGCTTTGCGAATAAACTCAAAGGCTTTTGTCCTTAGCGTTTTGGTAACCCGCTCTAAAAGCGCACTACCCTGCTGAACCCCAAAAGCCTTCTCGAGGACACTTCGGGCATAATTAACACCGCCTTCAATATACACCTTTTGGGCGACACAAAGACCATAAAATTCGTCAATCACCTGGTCAGCCACCTCCGGCGGAACACTATCCTGACGGGTGATCTCATAGGTTAAAATTTCGATTTCTTCTTCCTGTAAGTGTTTATAAATGGTGGAAGCAATGTCTGTCCCCAGGGAAATAACCACCTGGGCTGCTTTTTGTCTTGGTGTTAAGGTAACGTCCATATTCGTCAACTTCCTTCATCAATTCTAAGCTATTCACTTTCATTCTTAAGCCATGATTTAAATAACTGTGCCGCAATTTCGGGATTTGTGGCTGCAAACTCCTTGATTTTTTCTTTTTTATCATCTTTAAGAGGCTGAATTGGTATATTGGGTATAGATTTATCTGCTGACAGGGCATCAAATAATGCATCTGCCCCGTCTTCATCCATGGCAAAGGCTTCCTCTTCGCCCCGCTTTTTCTTTTTCCGTCCGGCTCCGGCCGCCTTTTTCTTCTTTCCTCTGCTGAGAATAAACAATAAGAGCAATAGCAGGAGCAGCACCCCTGCACCAATTCCGCCAAAGATTATTAACTGCTGTGGCGTGAAGATCGGCTCTTCGACTTCCTCTACTTCCTCGAAAAACTCAAAATTACGTACCGTTACACTTTGAGGCGGAACACCAGCTGCAAAGGCCACCAATTGAATCAGATTTTCCCGAGCTACCGGCGTCATCGCCGGGTCATCAATCGCGATCCCAATCGAGACCGTTTCGATCGCCGGATCGAGTTTTTCAGTCTGGGTGATTTCCTGGCTGACTGAATAAGTGGTGTTTTCCTGAATACCAGTAACGATTCCACCCTCTCCGGTTAATCCTTCAGCATAGGTGGTAATATCGGTATTCCCGGTAACACCGGCAATGCCGCCGGCGATGCCATCCTCATTGGAGATAACCAGGCTAGAAGATTCCTGATTGATAACCCCGGAATTTTCGCCATCTGGTGACGGTGTATAAACTGTTGATTCCTGCTTAGTCGCATCGGTATTAAGCGTCGCTGTCACCGATACCTTATATTGGGACGGATCGTAGGGTCCATCCAAAACATTATTGACTTTCTGAGTCAAACTATTTTCAATGGCTTTAGTCAATTTCATCTTGCTTTCGCCGCCATTGGTGGCAGCCAGATCATTTACCAGATCATTTCCATTACCATCGGTTAATGCGATATTATCGGTCGTCAGACCCGCCACAGATTTTGCCACCAGATTCTGGATTCCCAAAATCTGTTCCTTTGTTAAGGTAGCTCCCGACTCTAAATGAATAATTACCGAGGCTGTGGTTGCTTCTGTTTCCTGAAGATAAAAGACATTTTCTGTCGGTACTGAAATGGTAACAATGGCGTCTTTTACGCCATTTAAGGTTTTTATGCTAGCACCAAGACGCTCCTGGAGCTGCATGTTTTCATATTGCTTCCGCTCATAGTCGGTGGCAAGCATACTGTTATTATCTTGAATGACGTAATAACTCAAGCCATTCTTGGGGTAACCCGCTGTTGCCAGTTCCATCCTGACCTGCGCCTCATCTTCTCTAGGCACCATGATATTTCCACCGGCATCAAGTTTGACATCTGCCTCCATCTCTGTCAGGGCCGCCATAATTTCGGTGGTTTCTGCCTGGGTCAAATCGTCAAAAAGAGGCACATACTCTTTGTAATTTAAAAAAGCTGTCAAGCCGATGGATGCCAACAAAACCAGTACAACCCCGCCAATCATCAGTATTTTGGCTTTTTTTGAGGTTCCGGTCCAGAAGTTTTTAATTTTTTCTAAAAAGCCCTTAATCTTCTCATTCATCGTCTTTTCTCATCCATCCAAAGTATTTGCTGTCAGTAGTCCTCAATAAACCGATGCACTCAAACAGGGAATACCAATCACCGAAATAAAATTTCTGACTGGTACCCTCTTCTGGTTTAAAAAAATGTTTTGATATATCCAAACTTATAGGCCGGTATTCATAACAGCCTGATAAGACTCTAAGACCTTATTGCGAAGCTGTACCATGGTTTGTAGAGCGACATCAGCCTTGGCTGTGTTAATCATCATGGTGTGCATATCATCCATATTTCCAATTGACAAATTATAAGCATCTACCTTAGTAACGGCTTCAGTTTCTTCCACATTATTAATGGTATCCTGCAGGATATTCTTAAAATCTCCGGCAACGCCAGTATCCACAGCCGCTGCAGCATTTACCGCATTTCCGCCAACAGTACTAATACCGGCTCCACCGATTATCGAGGTCATCGGGACTATAAACATAATTCTCTCCTTTTATCGGCCAATTTCAAGGGCCTTTAGTACAATTGATTTTGTTGCATTAAACGCTGTTACATTCGCTTCATAAGCCCGACTGGCACCCATGGCGTCGGTCATTTCCTGGGCGGTATTAACATTAGGATACATCACATAGCCCTCAGCATTAGCATCCGGGTGAGTGGGATCATAAACCGGGACTAATGCCGATTCATCTTCAATCACAGCCTCAACCTGAACCCCAGCTTTTTGAACCACACCGGTTGCTGTTTTTAGCGCATCAAGGAAGGTTCCAGTATTAACACTGCTCAGTACCGTCATTTTCCGACGATAAGGCTCGCCATCTTCGGTTCGGGTAACCTGGGCATTGGCGATGTTTTGAGCAACGATATCCAAGCGATACTTTTGCGCCGTCATACCCGATCCTGAAATATTAAAAGAACTTAAAAAACTCATTATTTCCCTCCATTAATCGCATATTTTAATCTCGAGTAGGAGTCACTGACACCACGAACCAGATAGTTATATTGCAGCACGGATTTGGTCATATCAATGTTTTCAGACTCCATATCCACGTTGTTCTGATCCAAACGACTGGACGTGGCTCCCTGGTACACATTAATATTTGAATTATCAATCGATTGAATGCTTTCCATTTTGTCAAGAAAACTAGTAGAACCAGCATTTGCAGTCGTTTGTAGCTTGTTTATTTCTGCTTTTAATGAATCTTCAAAATTGACTTTGATCGCTTTATATCCTGGTGTCTCAGAGTTAGCAATGTTATTGCTGGTGGCCTTCTGTCTTTGCCAGGTACCATCGAGTGCTTTCTGATATAGGGCTGAGGTTATTGAATCACCAATCATCGTATCCTCCTTTTTTATATACTGAGATAACTGCCAGCTGGTTTTATAATTATTTATTATTACATACGTTGTTAAATTGATATTTCCTGCTAACATTTAAAAACCAAAAATAACAATATTTACAGATATTACCATAATACCATAATTTTGAAAAAACAACAAATAGATTTATACTCTACCTAAGTTGAAATTAAGTTAGCAGTCTATTTTGAGCTGACAATTATTTGGGGTTTATCATTTAAACACCAAGTAGGGATTTAAAAAAGAATATACGTATATTCTTTTTTACGCTGGTTTCATTATATGGTCTCACGCAAAAAAAAGCAACCGTCGTTGCTTTTTTTAAGGTGTTTATTCTATTTATTTTTTCGCATCAAGGAAAGTACCATAGCTTGGCGTTAAGCTGATTTCATAATCTGCAATTTTCTGATTTTGCTGGTTTTTTTTCAAATCCTGCAAGGTCTTTTGCTGTTCAGCTTGAATCAGATGAATACAGCTTTGATCCATATCTTGAATCAGTTTGATTAGATTATCGATTTCTCGCTTTTCTTTGAGCGTACAGACTTGATTCCTCTTGATTTCAGTAAAATGATCTTCCTGACTTTTTAATCGTAGGATTAACTGTTCACGTTCATCCAGTATTGCAGCTAGAGACTCCCAATCTTCAATGCTACTGAGAATTTCTTCGCCCTTTGTTACATATTCCTTTAGAATGAGAATCTTCTCCTGGCACAATTCAGATGGCTGTTCACTCATTTTAAAGTCCTCGGGTAGGTGTAAGCTTGTTCATTTTTTCCACCTCTTTAAACGAATCTTTTAAATCGTTAATCAGCGACCAGATATCATTCATGAGTTGGAGATCTCGACTCACAGCAACCTCTCCCAGCTTTGTATAAATAAACCCATACATTTCGTTTAACTCAATAGAAATCGGGTATTGCATATCCAAAGACAGGTTTAATGAAGAAACAATCTTTTGGCATTTTCCAATGGCATTATAGGCTTTTACGTTTTCTTCCCGCTCTGTAAAAATGATGGCCATTTTTAACTGTTTAGTGGCTTCTTCAAAAAGCTTTACCACTACTTCGCCCTTAGATAAACTTTCAATTGCATATCTTTTGGACTCCTGATAAGCATTTGCATATTGCATCACAATTCCTCCTTTCTATTTATCATGCCCCAGATGAGAATTGCGCAAGAATCGAGCTTTGGGTATTTAACTGCTGCAGTGCCGTTTCCAGTGCCGTAAATTTACTCCAATACCTGGTTTCCTCATCTTTCAGGGAGGTCTTCATTTTTGTCATATTTTTATTAATATTTTGAATATTATCATAAATACTGTTTTCAGTATTTGATAAGGTAGACTCATATCCAGCCATCTCAATCAGTGAACCACGGGTTCCTTTTACACCGGAAGTCTTGGCCGCACTGTTGATAATATCATTTAGTTGCACCGCCAAACCCGTCTTTTCGGTTGTGAACAGTTCCTGAATAGCGGCGCCTTTGGTTTCTATCGCTGCCGCCAATTTATCTTCGTCAATTTTCAGTTTACCATTTTCAGCATAACCTGCCGAGGTTATCCCCAGATCAAAAAGGCTGATGCCGCCTTGAACAGCAGATCCATAAATCATGGTTTGCATTTGATTGGCAACCCCCTTGATCAGCTTATCGCCACGCAGCAGACCGACCTTCGCTTTTGATTCCCAGGACTCAATTTCCTTTTCGCTCATTTCCTCTTTCTGAGCATCTGTTAATGGTGGATAACCAGAATCACGATCTTCCTTAACCAGCTTATTCATGGTTTCGATCATATTATTGTAATCTTCTACAAAACTCTTAATCGTATCTTTTAAAGCACTTGCATCAGCTTTTGTTGTTACCGTGATTGCCTCATCAGATAATTCTTTCAGTTCGATTTTAACTCCGTCTATCTCAACGTTATTTGAGGTTCGGATAATCTCTTTGTTGTTAACCGTTAACTTAGCATTAACCCCTGGATCAAAGGTCGCATTGGTACCTGCTAGTCCGAGGGCTGTCATCAAGTTACCGGATGTTTCGCTGATTTGAATGTTGTCGCCAGCACCACTGTTTTTAGCCGTCATGGTAAATTGATCATTGATCGATGAATAAGACAGGTTCACACCAGCATCACTGGAGTTAATCTTACTCATAACCGAGGACAAACTTTCCGTTTTATCAAATTCGAAATCGATCGAATTGATGGTCAGTTTCACCTTGCCATCTGCTCCAGGTACTAGTGCATTCTTAAACGTTAAATCTTCCAGAGACATACTGGTGGTCATTTTATTCGATTGCTTATCTTTCAGGCCAAGATAAGCAATCGTATTGGTATCATCATTTAGCGCATGAATTGATAAGGTTGAACCATCCATCGGTGCAAAAGCTAATTTCCCGGTGGTCAATGTTACATCAACCATTGGGTTTGTGCCATCTTCTGTACCAAAAGCGGCGGTAATTTTTTCCTGGAGTTTTGTTTTAAAGGCATCAGCAGAACCAGCAGTTGCAATTCTAAAGTCATTATCCAGGGTAATGGTTTTTACCTTACCATCCAATTTCATCAGAAAAGACTTACTATTACTGGCATCGATCCCACTGAGTAAATTGACCTGATCCAGAGTTCCCTCAAGCGGGCTTGATACCCCCTCAGCACTGGTTATTTTTTGATTGGTTGCCAATTGGGTAATCTTATTGATCGTGATCGTTCCTGCGGTAGCTGCACTGGTTGTTGTCGCCGATACCTTGGTCGAAGAAGCGGTTGCACTAACGGTGTTAAAGAGTGCTGCGCTTCTGAAGTTTGTTTTCGATAAAACATCCAGATACTTACTCTGGAACTCCTTTAAAATCTTGGAAACACCGCGATAGGACGATTGCTTCCATTCCAACAATTGTAAATTTTGCTGACTTTTAGTAATTTTTGCGCGACTCGCACTGGTCAAGCTTTCAACCAAAGAATCTGTATCCAAGCCAGAAACCAGACCAGCCATTCCGGTTTTGGCTGACAACGTTGATAATGAACTTGTTGATGAATTTACTGAAGTTGCCATTTTATATCCCTCCAAACTTAATTTTCAAATCGTTATTATTCGCTATTTCACTACTTAATATATCGTCTTTAAATCAGGATACTTTAGCCTTCTTTTTGATAAATCGACGGTTTAACATATTTAAAGGAATGATCAACCGAAGCCAGAGACTCACTTTGACCGATAAAGAAATAGCCGCCAGGAACTAATGCATCATAAAATTTCTGAACAATATCGTTTTTTGTCGGTTTGTCAAAATAAATCATCACGTTTCGGCAAAAGATAGCATGAAAGGGCTTTTTAAATTGGAATCGAGCCAGTAAATTAAAATTCCGGTAGGCAACCCCTTTTCTGATCGGATCGGTAACTGACAGATACTCTTCATCATAGTCCATGAAATACTTGCGCTTCCATTCCATCGGGATCTTCGAGAGCTCCTCCTTGGAGTAAACCCCAGATTTAGCAGTCATTAAAACCTTGTCGGAGATATCCGAAGCCAGGATGGTACTCTCCCAGGCACTTAATTTACTGCCCAAATAATCATGGGTAATCATCGCCAGGGTATAAGGCTCCTGCCCCGAAGAACAACCCGCACTCCATACCCGTAAATCTTTTGTTTTTGCTGTCTCATCCACCCAAGGGAGAACCTGCTGTTTATAAAAATCAAAATGTTCGCTTTCCCGTAAAAAATAGGTATGATTGGTCGTTAGTTTATTAATGAGCACACTGATTTCGTCGTTTTTTTTATCATTTTTCACATACTCGAAATAATCCATATAGTTGTCATAACCTAATTGCGAAACATAATGACTCAAGCGACCTTCAATCAGGTGTCGCTTTTTTCGTAAATCGACACCATAATTGGAATGCACATAGGATGTGATCGCCTGAAATTCGTCTTCCTTAAGTTTTATCATTTTCTTACCTCTTAATTTATCTTTAAATTAATCTTTTAATCTATTTTAATAGTGGTCTAAAATCGCCGGGATGTCAACAATCAGACTGATACTGCCATTTCCTAAAATCGTACAACCGGCAATCCCGGAGTTTTTAATGGAGTAATGGTTTAAATACTTAGGGATCGGTTTAACAACAATCTGGTGTTTCTTAATCAGATCATCCATAAATAAACAGGCAAAGGTATCCCCCGAATCCACCAGCATCAAAATGCCATCCTCAATATGGGTTTCGCACTTTTTATCTTCAAAAATATCATGGAGTCGAATCAGCGGATAGCATACGCCACGAATCATTACCATTTCGTTGTTGTCCGGATCCTGAATCAATTGGTTGGCAGTGATCTTGAACGTCTCGCGAATATTGCTGATCGGAATTTCGTAAATATCCTCGCCGACCAGAACTTCCATGCCGGAAATAATGGATAAGGTCAGCGGTATTTTTAAGAAAATATTGGTGCCGGAACCTTTTTCACTTTCAATCGAAATAGATCCCCCAACCTTTTCAATGTTCTTTTTAACGACATCCATACCAACCCCGCGACCGGAAAATTCAGTCACTGTTTCTTTTGTGGAGAAGCCTGGAGCCATAATTAAATTAAGAATTTCTTTTTCCGAATACTCTTCTTCTGGTTTTACCAGCAGTTTTTTCTCTTTGGCTTTTTCCAGAATCCCAACCGGATCAAGCCCTTTACCATCATCACTGACCGAAATAATAATATCTCCGCCAACATTCTGAGCTGATAAAATCACCTTACCGACCGGGTTTTTTCCCGCTGCAATTCGTTCGGCCGTGCTTTCAAGGCCATGATCCATGGCATTTCGAACCAGATGCATCAACGGATCAGCAATCCCATCGATGATTGTTTTATCAACCTCAGTGCTTTCACCCATGGTGATGAATTCCACTTCTTTTTTTAACTTCTTGCCAACATCTCTGACAATTCGCTGCATTTTTTTGAAGGTAGCAGCTATTGGAATCATCCGAATCGACATCACAATGTCCTGTAGTTCGTCAGTTAGTTTCTGCAATTGGGTTGAAGCTTTTTCAAAACTTTCATCCCGTTTTCCTTCCATACCGACGCTGCCGAAAACCATCGATTCGGTAATTACAATCTCGCCAATCAGATTCATTAAGGTATCCAGTTTATTTAAGTCTACGCTGATCAGATTCTGGACATTATTTTTCTGTTTATTTGGATCATTGACCTTTTCCGGCGCTTTTTTCCCAATCACTACCGCTTCAGATTTTGTGTCAATCTCCGTTTCCTTTTCTATTTCTATTTCTTGTCCCTGGGAACAATCAACAAAATCAATCCGTTTCACCGATAAGATGCTCAACGCAATGTTTTCAATCGTTTCTTTGTCAGCCTTTGTTTCAAGGTGACAAAAGAATCCATTTTTTAAAATAAGGCCGGCAGCTTCGGGGTTATTATTAAGCTGCTCCGGAATTGTTTTTGTAACTTTGCCAATGGATTCCAGTTTGTTAATCAGCATAAACGCCCGGATGTTTTCCATCTGGGAATCTTCATTAAACCGGGTATGGATGCAGTAAACATTTATTTCATCATCTGTCTGAACCATGTCAGCAGAAACCCCATCCTCAGTTTTAATCGCTTCAAAACTAAGATCCCCAAACAAATCATCTTCAACTACCGTTTCCATCGTATCTGATTCAACATCAGCAAATGGCATATCGATGCTTACTTCCTGATCGTTTTCAGGATTATCCTCAGATAATCCTTTGATGCGATTTAAAAACGCATCGGTTTCGACAATCAGTTCTTCGTTTTCATCCAGCAGGGTTTCGTTGTTTTTAATCTTCTCAACTTCGCCTTTTAGAAAGGTCGAGAAATTAAGAACCAGATCCATTAAATCCCCAAAGTCCTCCTGCTTTATCCCATTTTCCCGTATTACGAAAAAAAGATCCTCCAATTTATGGGCGGAGTGTGCCAGCATGTCAAATTCCATCATTGCTGAAGAACCTTTTATGGTATGCATAATCCGGAAGATTTCATTAATGTCATCCGGTGTCAGTTCCGCATTGTCTTCAGATTGAAGAAAGATTTCCTCTAATTGATCAAGCAGTGTTTCCGATTCAAAAATATACATCTCTAAAATGGAATCATTCCCAGAATCATAATTACTCATTTTGTCCATCCTTTATATACATGAAATTTTTTATCCTGATTTAATTATATCGGCTTTTTGTATTAAATCCACTTATTTTTTTAATAATATACCCAAAAACACGTGATGCTACCAATTAAAACACCAGATCTCTTCATGTACGCTACTGGTTACTGACACTTATCTTTATTATATATCGACAATTTGGATCAAAAATTTAGAAAAACAATCATAATCCACTAAATTGACTACCTTTAGAGTGTCTTGAGATTAAAATTGAAATGATTGATTATCTTTAGATGATACAGTATAATCTAACATAAGCTATTACGGCATAAATTATATTCATATTTTACATTCACATTTTTACTTGTTAACCTGAAAATTTAAATAAAAGGAGATTCTTCATTGGATAGTATCAAGATCACCTCCACACCAGCATCACCCAAGATTAGCGATATACCCAGTAAACATCGACCCAGTGACTCTATTTTTGACATCAATAATCTCGACAATGCGATAAAAATAGACCCAACCACCGAAAGCCCCCAAAAGGAGAACTTCCGAGAAACATTATTCCAGAATCTACAAAAAGATATTCTGAAACCTTTAATGAACAGTACCACCGCCCAAGCTGATGCCTTGCGAAAACTGGTGCTGATCTCAGAACTTTTCGAATCATCCGCTGGTGCTATTCCCAAAGAAATCCTGGAAGGAATCTTCATCAATTCTCAGGATCTTTTAAGTGAACTGCTGATGCGCGATAAAACCGAAACTATTTTTAAAGGTTCTTTTTTTGACAGCTTGCGTGGTCTTGCTAAGCTGGAAGGCTATCCCCAGCTAAAAGATGCGATCGTATCGATTCTCCGGCATTATGACGCCCTTATTAATCAGAATCAAACATTGAAAGGTATCTTCATTGAAACCAGCCGTCTGTTGATGAGCCTGCCCTCAAAAGAACGAGCCCTGCTTGAACAACAATTGGCAAGACTTGAAGCCGTTTTAATTCGATCAAGTCAGGATGAAGCCGGTCTGGAAAGTCTACTAGGTCTGAAATCCGCAAAGGCCACTAATGGACAGGTAAGTCCTGAGCTTCAAAACCTGATCAATTTAAAGGCTGCTCAAAATGGCAAACTGGATAAATCAGGCCAGGTCGAGACAGGACTTCACAGTCAATCGACTCTGAACTCTTCAACAGACACCAGTGGACAGACCAGTTCTGAACTTCAAAGCCTGATCAATCTGAAGACCACTCAAAGTGGTAACCCCGATGATAACCTGACACAACGCTTAGCAACGATTGAAAACCTCCTTAATGGCAAAAACCTGAACTACAAAGAGATCCAGCAGCTTTTAAAGAACGAAACGATCCCAGTACTGCGTCAAATTTTACAATCGCAGACTTACAGTGATAAAACCTATCAATCAGTGGCAACCATCATTGATCATATTGTCCGCTACGACAAGGCCAATCCGGAACAATTAGAAGCTGCTGTTCTGCGTTTTTCTCAGGCCTTAAAGCCATTAACAAGCCTGACTGACAGCGACATTGTGGATATGAAGAATCAGCTCTTTTTACATGCCAAGGAAGCAGAAATTTTGGCTGATCGATTAAGTAATGCCTCCAAAACCCCAGGTGAGGGTGAAAAGGTTGCCCTGGCTCATTTGCTGGAACAGGCTCTGGATGAAAATAATTCCTCTAAAATCATCAACTCAGCTCAAACGCTTTTGGAAACCATGGTCCGAAACGAAAGCCCCATCTTTACCCTGATGCATTTTCTTATTCCGCTGCGCTTTCTGGATGAAAATTCCTATGGTGAATTTTTTGTGGATAAGGATCCCCTGACCAAAAAAGGTGAGAAAGGCGACGCCGAAAACGCCACCGATATTTTTTTCACCATTCAATCCGATCGATACGGCAATTTTGAGGTAGATCTTCTGGCCAGAGATAAAAATATTACCCTGAATATTAAATCTCCCGCACCTCTAGTTGATCTCTTAAAATCAACCCGCGATCTGCTTAAAACGATTGTTGAAGAACAGGGTTACGCCCTCGCCGGTTATGGCATTGGAGAATACTCCGAAAGCCAGACCATTCTTCAACGTTTTCCCAAATTGGCTTTTAGAAAGGTAGGACTGGATGTCTCCATCTGATAACAACAAAAAAACACTAAAAAAAGCCGTTCATACACAGAGCGAGCAGATAAAAAACAGTGAAACAAAAGACCATAAACCACTAAAGGTAACAGCTCTGCGCTATGATCCGGAAAAAAACAGCTCACCGGTAATTGTGGCAGCCGGCTCCGGCTTTGTTGCCCAGAACATTCTAAAAGTGGCTGAAGAAAATGGTATTCCCATTTATCACGACGACTCTGCCGCTACGCTGTTATCCAAACTCGAAATGGGTCAGGAAATCCCACCTGAACTGTTTCAGATTGTGGTTAATATTTATATTTCTCTTTTGAATCTGGCTGAGGGCAGTGATGTTGGAGATCGATTATTTTAGGCGGTTCTTTTGCGCTCTGGGTATGACAATTATTTTGGTCATCTTTTTTTCAAACCGCCCATTTATTAAATGAAACAATTTAATAAACGGGCGGTTTTGTCCGTTATCAGGTAAGAGGAGGATTAACTATGTATGCTACCCTGATTCAAGAGGCCTTAACAAATTCTGGATATGATCCGGGACCGGTGGATGGCATTGCCGGCCCCCGCACCATTTCAGCCATCAAAGCATTTCAGTCCGATCGGAGGCTAAACCCTGATGGGATGGTTGGGCCATTAACCCATGATGCCCTGTTTTCATCGCAACCAAAGGCTATCACTTCGCCAACCGCTACCGTAGAACCCAAACAGCTCACGCCTCATTTTCATCAAAACGAATTCAGATGTTGTTGCGAGGGACGTTATTGTGACGGTTTTCCCGCCGAAATGAATTCTGCTCTGATTTCTGCCCTTGAAGAGATTCGAAATTTTTTTAATCTGCCCCTGATTATCACTTCGGGACTCCGTTGCCAAACCCGTAACCGCGAAGTAGGTGGCATTCCGTATTCAAAGCATTTAGTGGGTAATGCTGCCGATTGCTACATCTCGGGGATTTCGGTCTTCAGCCTGGCTGATGCCGCCAGACAAGCTGGACTTGGAGTGATTGTTTATCAAGATGACGGTTTTTGTCATTTGGAAATTTAGTATCGAGGGGATTCGGCCGAATCCCCTCAATTATTTTCAGTAATTTTAGTATCTATTCTGATCCATCCGAAAGACACTTATCGTAGCCTCCGCTTGGCTTCACGATTCAAACCGGCGGTATGTTTTGCAAACAAACCTTCCCAATCGCTTTGAAACGCTTTATAAACTGCAGGATATCTTTTTTTGATCTGCATAATTCCCCAAGCAATTTCTTCATTACAATCCTTGTATTCTGCAATTGTTTGGTAATAATCCTCACTAAAACCCTCTTCCGGCTCGACGTCACAGCTTTCATAAAATTGTTTCAACGCCACGACTTTTAGATAGGGAATCAGATAGCAATCACAATCCAGACGTCGAATTGCGGCATCCAGAGCTACCAATGGCACCAGTTCTTTTTTTAACGCTTGCAGTTCCTTGTCATTTTTATCGATAAACAAGGCCAACTCGATAAATGCCATTGCGTCTTCAAAACGTCCCACGTTATGATAACCCCAATATTCATCGACAAAAATACTGACCAGATAGGCTTGCTCTTCCTGATCCTCAATCAAACGGAGCAGTTTTTTCATGCGACTGATAATGTGGCTGATGTCCTTTTTCTTCTCAAGTTCCAGTCCGGCAATTAACCAGTCAATCATCAGATAGATGTGATCCGGTTGACTTTCTTTAATCGGCGGCACCAGCTTTGTAGCAACCTGCCACAGTTTTTCATAATCCTGCAAACCCTTATATATATGAACGCTAATCTGATCAAACTGAGCTGCCGATGCCGGGTATTGTTCTTTTGAGCGGGTCAACTCATTCAGGGCCGTTTCCTGAAAATCGTGATCGGCCAACAATTTAATCTTTAAAAAAGAAAAGCTTTCGCAATCTTCCGGACTTAATTTTTCGGTTGCCTTTTGAAAATATTTTTCAAAATCGGTCAATTTACCCTGTGACAGATACAACTCGGCCTTAATTAAATAGCCCTGGATATTGTCCGGATCCATTTCAATTATACTCGACAGTGTCCTGTGGGCCGCCTTATCATTGCCGGTCATGACTTGGATCATGGCATTGTTCATTTCTTTTTCAATTTTCGGCCCAAATTTTCTGAGGACATCATATTTTCGCCGTTCATCCGGATTTTTCAGCGTTTCATAGGCCTTTCTGATCTGCTGAAATTCTTCCGGGTGGGTTTCCGGCGGAAACGCTCTTACCTTTTCAAAATATCGCTCTTTTATTTTTTCGGGACCAGCCTTGGCTGTTGTCCCCAGAATCTTATAGTAATCTTCCAGCCGGTTCCCTTTTTTCCGGTCAAAAACACTTTTTTTAAACATCTAGCTGCTCCCTAATCCAAATCCAATTTAATCAACAAATCCGTTGCTTCTTCAATGGCTTCAACCACAGTACTTCTTTCCTGCGAGGTCAGGGCTGCATCAATTAAGCGGAGTAGCTGGTCTTCATCTTCAGTTATCCGGGCTGACAAATCAATCCGGAGCCGCTTAAGTTCCTGTTGCAGGGTTTCCAGATCCTGATTTTCCAGGTCTGGATAGTCAAAATCCTCATCCGCTCCAAAATCAAATGCATCAATAAAACTGATTTGAGCTTGATTACTCTGGTGATCGACTGTTTTTGTTTCGAGCAGTGCTTCGATTTTCTTGACACTCGTTCGAAAGATCTCCATCGAGTCCCGTTGCAACTCATCTTGCATATTGACAATGACTTTCTTTCCTGTCGACTCTAACTCGGCGGTTACTTCCAGAATGCCATTAATGTTATAAAAAAAACTGACATTGATGCCTTCCATTCCAGCCGGTGCAGGTGGAATCCCGTCGACTTGAAAATCACCCAGAAAATGATTATTTTCCACCCATTCGTCGTCCCCCTGAAAGACTTCGATCGAAACCGTGGTCTGGCCATCACCGCAGGTGGTGAATGGTTCGGTCTTGCGGACTGGAATGGTGGTGTTTCGCTCAATGATCTTTTGAAATCCGCCGGATTTCAGCTGGTTATCATCATCAAGCTTCAAAACCGCAATACCCATGGCAAAGGGCGCGACATCAGTGGCAATTAACTGCTGTTTGATCAGCAGACCTGACTTGATGCCGGCCTGAACCGCCGCCCCCAAGGCAACCGCCTCCTCTGGATGGATTTCTTTTTTGGGCTTTTTATTAAAGTATTCCTGCAGTAACTGCCCGACTTTGGGAATCGCCGTGGAGCCGCCGACAAGTAATACATCCCGAATTTCAGAAACATCCAGCTGGGCATCGTCGAGAGCTTTTTTGACCAGCACCATCGTTTCATCAAGAAACTCTGCAATCATCGCTTCAAATTGCTCCCGGGTAATTTTGGTATAGATTCCCAAAGGCTTATGATCCTTGACCACAACGATGGGAATAGCAATCTCGACCACCGCTTTTTGGGAAAGCTGTATTTTTATTTTTTCAGCCTCCGTTTTTAAGATATAGCGGGCTTGAATATTTGTTCGGGGATCGACAGCATGGGTATCAATCATGTATTGAGCCAAAAAATCAACCAGCTTCCAATCGAAATCCTCGCCGCCCAGAAAATTGTTGCCCGCCGAAGATTTTACCTCCAGAATGCCCTTCATCATCTCAACAACAGAAACATCAAAGGTGCCGCCACCTAAATCATAAACCAGAATATTGGCCTTTTTCCTGAGATTATTGAGACCATATGCCAAAGCGGCGGCTGTCGGTTCATTGATAATCCGCTCCACCACAAAGCCGGCAATTTCACCGGCCTGTTTGGTCGCCCGACGCTGTTCGTCGGTGAAGTAAGCCGGTACGGTAATCACTGCTTCCTTTTCGCCTTCACCCATGGCAGCATCGGCATACTTTTTCAGTTCTTTTAAAATGATCGCCGAAGCTTCCTCCGGCAGCAGCCGGCGATCGGCAATCGGCAGTTCATCCTTTTGGCCCATCTTCCGTTTGACTGCTGTCAGGGTTCGCTCCGGCATCGCAATCACCGCATCTTTGGCCTCCTGTCCGACGACAACCTGATTGTTTAAATCAATCATGATCACTGATGGAATTAATTTTTCACCTTTAAACGAGGGGATAATTTCCGGTTCACCGTTGGCATTGATATAGGCCACTGACGAATTGGTTGTACCCAAATCGATTCCCACAATGGGGCGCTTTGCCGTTAACTCATTATTCATATTTGCGGTCTCTTCCTTTTTATCATTAAAATTATTTGCTACTGCTTAGGGTAATTACCTGAGCTTTCCGGATGACTCTTCCTTCACCATCGATAAACCCCCGCCGCAGCACTTCGATCACCTCATAGGGTCGCATCGCTTTATTCTGCCCGGCCAGTTGATCAATTGCTCTTACCTCGACCGATTCGGCAAAGATCGGGTTAAAGCTTGAACCCAGAAGTTCAAGCTCGCGAATGCCCACCCTTGCCAGCCCTTCCAGCTCCGAAATCTGGATGGTCTTTAAGAAGGCCCGCCATTCATCGGGAATATTTTCCCGGGAATTCTGCATCACCCCATCGATTGTATCGATCGAATCAATCAGGGTCGACACTAACATCCGGTTGCTGTTTTCCCGGATCGCCAGCTCAGTAGCCACCTGTCCTTTTTGGCAAAATTCTATTACATCGCCAAGATTTTCATAAATTGGCGTCACCTTATTGATTAACTCCTGACCCATTTTATATTGTAATCGGGATAACCGATTAATCAGCTCAGCATTTTCTTTAATCTGCATCTCCAACCGCTCAAACGGCTGCTCATTTGTTGCTGTCAACAGCTGCTTCAAACCGTCAGAAATCCTGTCAAGCCGGTCATCCTCAAGCGGCTTCTGCTGCTTCCAAAATTTCCAGTTCACTATTCGCTCCATTTCCTTTCTGAATTTCAATTATTTTGTTCAGAAAATTTATAAGTTGATAAGTTTGGATAAGTTTGTGGTGGGCACGCAATCATCTTTTAGTCCACCTTAGTAACATTTTGTTGGCAGCTACAGCCGATATCGCAATATTCTTGCCAATTTCTTTAAAGGTGTAGCCCTGTTCCACCGCCGCTTTGACATAAGAAATCTTATCGTCACTTAAAAATCTTTGTCTTGATCCTGACTTAATCAATTGAAACGCTTCTTCATTAGTAACCACACGTCTTAAAACTTCATCTAAGGTTTCATTGTACTGGCTGCTTCCCAAAGGATTGTCACTTTTCTGTTCCTCTTCACCAATAACCGCACCTGCTTCATAAAAATCTTTCGGCTTAATAATTTCTTCTTTCTGTTCCATTAAATTTTTATATTCAACCAACGCCACTGTCCGGTTTTCAGAAAACATCTTTAAAATCTTATCAATATGCACCTGCTTTTTTATGTTATTGCGATAAAACTGATCACTGCTCCAGCCATAGTCAGCCATATTGTGAAGTATCTTAGCCCTGACCGGATTAGCGTGAATGTATCTGAGCAAGGTCAAAAGGTATTTATCATCGTTTACCAGAATACTTTTATATCTGCCACCAAAAACGTGATCCGTACGATTATGTCTTTTGTTGTAGTTTTTGCTGTAGGAATTATTTACTTTCTGCATGATTTTATTCAGAGGCATTTCTTTTGTCTCGATAATCAAATGGTAGTGATTATCCATAATCACATATCCTAACAGGTTAAAGACATCTTCCTCATTGGCCGTTTCCAAACATTTTAAAAATTCTTCTTTATCTTCTCTACTCCGAAAGATATAATCGCGATTGTTTCCCCGCTTGATCACATGGTAGATGGCTCCCTGAAATTCAACCCTTGGTTTTCTCCCCATTTTATCCTCCATCAGTATATTTAATAGGCTTCATCCACTAGCGCTATTATACCATATCAATGGCAATATGCAAACAAGTTTATATCAGAGTGTCAGGCACGTTAAATCAGCCAGACAGGAACATACCAATTCTTTTCGTTTATCGGCAATAAATCATTTGCCATACAGATCACACTGCCTGTCCCTAGCTCAATTTTGAGTTGCGCCAGGCTACCGAATTTTTCCGGCTCTGTTACAGGCTTTAAGACATCAAAATGCTTAATCGCTATTTTACCGGGAGAGGCAGATTTTTTTATTTCGATGGGATAGAGTTTTCCATTCTCGAGGATCAGTAAATCAATTTCTTTCTTATCTTTATCGCGATAGTAATAAATTGGGGGCTCTTTTGCTGCATTCAAGTAGCTCTTGTAAATTTCTGAGAATGTATAACTCTCAAAAAATGCGCCAGCCATCGGACCTTTTTCCAAAGCCTGGGGATTACCCCACTTAAGCAGATAAGCGCAGAGACCCGTGTCAAGGAAATGGAGCAATGGCATTTTTGTGACTCGCTTTAAAACATTGTTGTGATACGGTTGTACCATTGCAATAATATGAGAGGAAACTAAAATGGAAAGCCATTTCTTTGCAGTCGGAGCAGAAATTCCGGACTCGCTGGCAATTTCTTCGTAAACAACGGGTTTCCCCGTTCTTGCTGCAACAACGGTCATAAAATGATAAAATGTCATTTCATTGGCTACCTGTGTCAGATCTTTGATATCACGCTGGAGATAGGTATCAACGTAGGAGCGATAATAGGTTTCCCAATCAACATTTTCTTCGGCATACAAGCGCGGCATTGAGCCCTTAAATATATGATTAAAAATCTCATTCAAGCCCTGCTTTTTTACAATCTCCATTCGGCTCATCAGATGCTTTGGATCTGTCGAAAATACTTCAGATGTTACCCCGGATATTTCACTATTTGATAAACCAAGAAGATTGACAATACCAACTCGGCCAGCAAGTGACTCACTGACATCTTTCATCAAATGAAATGCCTGCGAACCGGTCAGCCAATATTCCCCGTTTCGTTTGTTTCGATCCACTTCCATTTTTATATATGGCAAAAGTTCCGGTGCGTATTGAATTTCATCAATTAAAACCGGCGCTGTATACCGCTGCATAAACAATGCCGGATCGTTCTTTGCCAGATATCGAACATCCGGATCATCCAGAGTAACGATTTTCCGATTTTTTTCAGCCAGATTTTCCAGCATCGTTGATTTGCCCACCTGCCTGGGACCCGTCACCAAAAGAACCGGAAAAGTCTGAATAATGCGCTTGACCGCATCTTCTGCTGCGCGTTTAATATACATGGTTATCACCTCATTCTAAAATAATCCGACTAAAATAATATTTAATTTTATTTTAGTCGGATTATTTGCTCTTGTCAAGGATAGATGCAAATTCGATCCCTGTTTCTGATTCTCTGCGGGTCATCTATGAGTTTTATGGAGCACCAGGTATTGGGGTATAAAAGTCCCTTGTATGGAAGAAGAACGGTCCAGTTTAAGATTCATCCGTTTACATTTTTTGAGTCCCGGGAAATGCTGGGCGGGTTTGAGCGGGAAGATCAGGCGTTGCTTTACGGTGTGACTGCCGGAATACCGGAGTACCTGTCCCGCATCAATGCCAGGAAGAAGATAGAAGATAATCTTATCGATTTATTTTTTGAGGAAAGTGGTCGCTTGTTCGAGGAACCGACTAATCTGCTGAAACAGGAACTCCGAGAACCGGCCTCATATCACTCGATCATCTCAGCGATTGCTGGAGGTGCCAGCCGTCTCAATGAAATTGCTACGAAAACTGGTCTGGAAACCAGTGGCTGCAGCAGTCTTCTGGCCGGGCTGATTGAGCTTGGCATTGTCAGGAAGGAAATTCCGGTGACGGAAGTCCGGAGTAAAAAGACCCTCTATCGGCTTGAGGACAGCATGTTCACCTTCTGGTACCGGTTTGTAAGGCCCAATATCAGCGGGATCAGCCGTGGCATCGGAGCATCCATTTTTGAAAGCCAGGTGCGATCGCAGCTCAATCATTTCATGGGAAATGTGTTTGAAGAGATCTGCCGGCAATACCTGTTCTTACCGGAAATTTATGAAAAAGCAACCTTTGTCTATGGTAATGTGGGTCGCTGGTGGGGCAATAACCCTAAGGAAAAGCGTCAGGAAGAAATTGATCTGATGTTTTAAGTTCCCAGTAAAAAATCAATGATATTGACCTGTTTGATGCCATCTTCATCCATCGGCAGCTCATCCATTGATATTATAAATTTGGGATAGTGGTCGGCAACTTTTTTTAACGGAGCTATTTCACGCTCAAAAGTGGCAGGGTCAAGAATCGTTGCTGATACCTGATAATACACTTTATCACCACCAATCGTCGCAATAAAATCAATTTCTTTATCATCAACCTTGCCGATGTCGACTGTGTATCCACGCCTCAGAAGTTCCAGATACACAATATTTTCAAGAATATGGCCAATATCAGCATTTTTATCTCCGAGCAACATACGGCGTAGGCCAATGTCCACCAGATAATACTTTTCAAGTGATTTAAGATATTTTTTACCCTTGACATCATACCGGTTAGCTTTATATAGAATAAAGGCACCCGTTAAGGCTTCAATATAATTTTCAACAGTAACCGAAGTCGTTTTTCGCCCGTAAGAAGTCAGGCTGTCAGCAATTTTCTTTGAAGACACGATATTGCCAATATTGTCAAAAATAAACTTAATTACACTTTCAAGTAGCGGAATGTCGCTAATTCTTTTTCGTGCTACGACATCCTTGAGCAAAACGGTATGATAGATTCCCATCAGATAATCCCTGCGAATGTCCTCGTCCTCAATAAAAGCAGTATATGGGAAACCGCCGTTTTTGAAATAGCTGTTCCAGACGTCCCGCTTTTCTCCGCCAACCAATTCATAATATTCCGCAAAGGACAGGGGCAACATACTGATCTCGATATACCGACCAGAAAGCAGCGTGGCCAATTCACCGGAAAGCATCTGAGCATTTGAACCGGTGATATAAACATCCACATCGTCCTTGATAAACAAGCTATCGACCGCTTTCTGAAACTGTGGTACATTCTGTACTTCATCCAAAAACACATAGGTCATTTTGCCGGGAACAAGCTGTGCTGTGACATACTCATGAAGCTTCCGATAGTCAAGTAAATGCTCATTGGCAACGTCCTCAAAGTTGACCGAGATAATTTGATTGTCTGCGATGCCACATTCTTTCAGATACGCGCTAAACATCAGAAGCAGGGTGGACTTTCCACAGCGACGGATACCTGTAATCACCTTGATAATGTTTTTGTCTTTCATTTTTTTTAGTTTTTCCATGTATTGTTTTCTTGGTACCATGACGAACACCTCCTATTAATGTTTATGATACCATAGCATGATAAAACTATTATGTAAATAAGTTTTCATCTTGTATTATAAAAAATTAAAAAAATCTGTGCTTTTTGTTATCTAAAGCGATAAAAGTTATAAATAACTCTAATTATAAGTTGGTATCAGGGAAACCTCCGAAAAACTCTTTGTTCTGAAAAAATTTGAAAGCTTAACGAGCATTCCTGCAAATAAAGATTTCTTTCATTATTTCATTGAGCAATTCAGCTTGAAATGACGTATTTTCTCTTTGGTAATTCAAATGATCTTGGAAGTCAATAACTAAAACTTGCATATTTTTTCGCAACTTTTCGTTTTTCGGAGGTTTCTCAGGCGCTCTCTCTATTTGTGTGCGCAGTATTGACATTGCACGTTATTTGATGTATAATATGATTAAATCCATAAAAAAATAATTATAAAATTATAAGAATATTCAAGGAAGGGGTGTTTGAAATGGCTACTACAAACGTCACGATTCGAATGGATGAGGAATTGAAGAAACAGGCTGATGATTTATTTTCTGATCTGGGTTTGTCTATGACCTCGGCTTTAATTGCTTTTACTAAGCAAGCGGTTAGAGAACAGCGAATACCATTTGTTATCTCTCGAAATATTCCGAATACTGAAACGATCTGCGCAATTGAAGAAGTCGAGAACATGAAACGCAATCCCGCAATCTATAAAGGTTATGATGATATTGATGAGATGATGACTGAGCTGTTAAAATGAGATATTTAGTTAAACCCACATCGAAGTTTCAGAAAGATCTTAAAAGAATCCACAAACGTGGCTATGATCTTGCATTGCTTACTGAAGTGATCAAAATCATCGCAACTGGTGAGGAACTTCCAGCCAGATATAAAGACCATAACTTGAATGGAAACTATGTAAAATGCAGAGAATGTCACATTACGCCGGATTGGTTACTGATTTACGAACTGACAGAAAGTGATCTGATTTTATATCTGATACGATCTGGAACCCACAGCGATTTATTCTAAAGTCTCATACGGATACCAGAAACTGGAAACGTCCAATCATTGGGCGTTTTTAAATAAGTTGTGGTCATGCATCATCTTTTTGACAATCGGAGGATTCGCACCCACTATGTGATCCACTGGTTCCATAAACCTATCAAAACATAGCAAAAGTCAAATACTTTGCCAGCGATGGGAGTATGAACACTTCGCTCCTTCCGTAGAAGGTCCTGGTTGAGCCAGTGGCCGCTCTGATTGGCTGGGTATGAATATCAGAGTGAAGCCTTCCCACAACCGTGAATAAAAACGTAACGCGGTGCCACCCCGGGGTTTCCGTAAAGCATTGCCTCTGGCCGGTGTGAACGTAACGTTCACATCCCGGTCAGGGTAGCAGGGCTTGTAATGGCTGAATACCTTTCGTGCTTTTTTAAAAAGGTCAAAACCGATTGTTCTGCTATCTATGTTACACAGCCGGCTTTGCCGGTTGCCGTTTTTCAAGAATAAGTTTTACTTTTTCATAGGAGGTGGTAAGCCGGATCTTCGGATCCGTGAGCCGGTCGCGGATATTATGGGCCGCATTGATATCAGCATCCATGCTGCCACAGGAAGGACAGGTAAAGGTTTTTCCGGCACGCTTGCCGAAACTGCCGCAGTGATGGCAGATTTGAGAAGTGTAGGCCGGATTGACCAGCAGCACAAAAATACCACTGAGTTCGCAGATAAAGTTCAGTCGCTCCTGGATATACCCTTTCATCCAGCGGGTCAGCTTGCGCTTGACCTGTTTTGACAACTTCTTCTGCCAGGACTGGAAGGTCAGTTCTTCGGCGACCACCACGTCCGGGCGTTCGATTTTAATCATCTGCCGGATACCATGGTTGATGCAGCTTTTGGCCTGTTCCCGGAACCGGTTATTCTGCCGGTTCTTTTTGATGGCCCCGAAGTTGTGGTCCCGGATCCGTTGTGCCTTTACTTTATCCCCGACCAGCTCCAGCGTATTGATCTGTGCCCAGATCCGGTTGCGTTTGCGGTTTTTCTCATTCAGCCGTTCGGTTTCAGCACTGAGCAGTTTTCCCAGATCAGTGCCGTATTCATGGTCGGTGCTGGTGGCAAAGAGACTGGTATAGCCTTTGTCGATACCGAGGATCCGGTTTTCCGGCCGCTTTTGCATCGTGGGGACTTCAACGGCGGTGTTGATAACGACACCTTGATCTGTCAGCACAATCCGCAGGTTGCCGGTATGCCGGTTGTGGTCACGCAGCTTAATCCGGATCCGCTGGCCTTTGTCGATGCCGGTAATCTCCAGATACAGAGTGCCGTCGATCTGACGGTAGCGGTACATGGCACTGTCGACCATGAAGCTGGCTTTTCTTTTAGCGATGGGAGCGGCGCCGTGATACTTCCGGATGTAGCGGCGGATCAGGTTGTGAATGGCATGGGTGCGCTCACCAATCTCCGGCAGTTTATCCGGGGCCTCAAAGGGCTGATGGCACAGAATTGCCGACAGGATCACATCCCAGCGCAGGACAAAGTTGAGATAGTGTTTTTCGTCGCTGGACAGGTTGGGGTTCCGGGCTGCGGCTTTGCGCACCCGGTTTCTGGTATTCGCCCATTCAGACTTGATGCCGGCGACACTTTCATCGAGCGCCAGTTTCCAGTAGCGGGCGGTCAGCCTAAAGGTTTCCGGCACGTCGGTCTGCATCAGGGGATCCCGGATATTCTGCCGATGGCGCTTCAGCTGCATCAGACTTTTGGGTCCGCTGTACCGGGAACCGAAGTAGTTTTTGGCCGAGGCATAACATTCGGCCAGCAGCTTGAGCTGGGCTTCGCCCCGGGGATCAATGGCTTCGCCGTACTGGCGGATGTTTCGCATCATGGCGGTTCTCCTTTCGGGTTGATACGGACGATCGGTTTATCGTGACAACTCCGGATCCGGTTCGTCGTCGGGGTTGGCATTGTCCCGGAACAACGATCGGGAGGCATCCACCACCTGTTTGTTTTTATGACTGCGGCTGCCGTAAAGTTTGGCTGAAAACACTGTGATAATAGACAGCACGTCGGCAGTCAGTTCCTGTTCATAGGTGGTGTCTTCGTTCTCAGTGATGACCACCACTTCCACGCCATGATACCGGCACATTTCGAAGATAATCTCATTCCCGAAGCGCAGCAACCGGTCTTTGTAATTCAGCACCAGCCGGTCAATCTGATTGGTTTCAATCAGTTCGATCAGCTTCAGGAGGCCTTTTTTCCGGTAGTTCAGCCCGCTGCCGATATCGGTCAGGGTGATGTACTGCCAGCCTCTGGCGGCACAGAACAGTTCCAGCACCTCTTTCTGGCGGGACAGATCATCTTTCCGGGCAGCCGTGGATACCCGGGCATACACCAGGGTCTTCCGTGGCGCTTCACTGGGCTTGCCCATCAGCCGGTTAATCTCTGCTTCCTCGAACCGCCGCTGATTGCCGGTGGTCCGGATCGACTGAATCTTGCCCTGTTTTTCCCAGTTACGCACGGTCTGGATGGTGACGTTGAACAAGTCTGCGACTTCACCAATACTGTATAACATAATAATCACCCCATCTATCTAATGAGGTGATTATATCATGTTTAGCTTAATTTATTATTATATTTTCATATTAATTGATATGTTTGCGGTAGCTGTATCTTACCTCTTAGATTATATTTTTCATGATTTTTCCATATTCTGTTGCACCATGTGCTATATGATAGACATACACATCATCGCCAATCACTCGATAAATACAGACATACTTATCGCAAACAAGCATTCGATAATTTTGGCTCTTAAGTTCTACATCTGGTACATACGGACAGGATAACGGAAATTCCTCAAGACGTTCTATTGCTTTTAGTATTTTGTCAATTATTTTCTTTGCTGAAATTTGCCCTACCATTAATAAATGATACTCTGCAATTTCTTCAAGTTCTTTTAAGGCCGGAGCAAGTATTTTTATCCTACTCTGTGGCATTATACTTCGCCTCTATCTGTTCACGTGCTTCGCTCAATGAAAAAGTTGTGTCACCTGACATTCTTAGCATTTCTGCAACCATAATTTTTGAACGTAATTTTAAAATTTGCTCACGCTTTTCAAAAGCCTCAATACTCATTACAACGATATCACCCTCACCATTTTTTGTGATATAAATTGGCTCTTCTGTATCATGAGCAAGTGATGATATAGTACCGTAATCATTTCTAAGTGCAGTTGAAGATTTAATTATCATATCTTTCACACCTTCTTATGTATTTATTCTACACTTATTATATGATAATTCTGCTATATTAGCAATGAATTTGTAAGTTTTTTCAAATTTCAAAATAAACAAAAGAACCATCCCACTTGTGCGACACCCCGTGTGCCATTTGTGCACTCCGAGGCATCACTTTGATGATTTTTTCGTCTTTCATTTTTTTCAGTTTTCAGCATTTTACCTGGAGAGACAGATTTTTCTTATGTTCTCAATTTTCATTTTTCATATCCCTCATCTGTAATTGTCCTTATTTCGCCACTGAAATAGCCGATCGGAAATAATCGCCTTTACTTATAAGTAAATTTAGTATTTTAACTGATAAGTCGGGTTTGTGTTAATAACGGGAACTCTGTACTATAGTTCTATAATTTTCTTAAACGGCTCCTAGGTTACCAAGGCAATGCTTTGAAGTGTCTTGATAACCAGTATACACCACTGCTCGCTAGATGTAAATATAAAGTTTATAAGTTGGTGTCAGGCACTGTCTCTTTTTAGTCAATTTTCCCATCCAGAAAAGCGTTCAGAATATTTTGGGGGGCTTCATAGTAAAAACTGCTGTTGTAATCATCAATTTTTTCACTGACAAAAGAATGATAAGCTTCAAATAGGGAGTCTACGACAGGTAGACCTTTTTCTGATGCAATACCGAGAATCAGTCGCTTATACACCTTGCCAATATCCCAATAGCTTGGCACTGCGTATTTAGCTGCAGAAACATTGTCATAAGAACCAACTGTGATATCGGATTTTTCGATGAAATCATCACTGACAGTTTCGATATTGTCACTGTGGTAAATATCCGCCAAATCATAAATCTTTTCAATTGCAGTTCGCCCGAGTGCATCGACAGTGTCAGACCGTTTGTTTTTAGTTTTTCTGGCGATGTATTCAATTAAACTACATGTAAAAAACAGATTATTCGCTTCTTTACTTTCTCTTCCGTTCATCACGTAACCTCCTCAGCAGATGCGAAGTCAAGACACTTGAGTGCTTCAGTAGAGCAAAAATTGATTTGGTGTGTCGGATACTTAAACTTTGCTAGTGACCAGAACTGATCCCGAGTGATAACACCATCAATGTAGTCGGCAATATAATTGTAAATCTGGTCGTTTGCCATTGCACCAATAACAATGTCATAGTCATGTATTGTTCCGTTTCGGCAGTCAATTATAAAATCAAGCCATGCATTCGTCATTTCCCTAAATTCGAGAATATTCAGACCTGTATTCATTCTAACTGTATAAACACTTACTACTGGTCTATCATAACGCTTCGCCCAACGTTCCGCCTGTTCACGGATAATTGTGCAGTAGAATCCGTGTCCAAAGTCCTTTGTGTTTTTTCCTTTTAAAATCTTTGGATTCTTTACAATCGTATAGCCACCGTGGTAAACCGTCATTTTCCCCATATCAGAAACACCCTTCCATAAGATTTTGTTGGTAGTTGAAATCTCGTTGAATCAAACAGCTTGGTGTTTGAAAATCATCTGGATAATCTTCAATTATTTCACCTGTCATTACTGCTGCCTTAATATGCTTGGGTCGAATAATGCGCTGCTAACATCGCTCAATTACGTGTTGTGTTAAAAAGACGTTGTCTTTTTCATAGAGATCACGCAAATCTTCAATCTTCATTTTCTTTCTATCCTGTTCATGTGAATTGTAAGTATACTAGGGTTATCTTAAGCGGTTCCTAGAACTACAAAGGCAATGCTTTGAAGTGTCTTGATAACCAGTATACACCGCTGCTCGCTAGACGTAAATATAAAGTTTATAAGTTGGTGTCAGGCACTGCTCTTTTGTCAAACATTTACAATCTCCTAATGGTTATTCTCATAATAATCAGCTATTTGCTCATTCATACAAGCTACAACATCTCTCTTCTCTAAAAAACACTGCGTCCATTCAACAGTTTTTTTTACTGCGTCGTTCACATGCCAATAAGGTCTCCAATTAAGTGACGTTTTAATTTTCGAACAATCTAATTTTAAAAATCCTGCTTCATGTGGACCAATATCTTTTTGCATTTTCCAAACGACTGCTTTACTACCCCAACTCTCACAAAATAATGAGACTAATTTTCCTGTAGTGATACAATCCGACTCATCAGGTCCTACATTATAGCTATCTGCATAAAAAGTATTTTCACGTTGTTTTTTTGCAATCAGCAAATATGCGAATAGTGCTTCTATTACATGTTGATATGGTCGAATTGAGTTTGGATTTCGTACGATGATATCTTGATTGTTTATCATCGCTCGTATGCAATCAGGAATAATTCGATCATCTGCAAAATCACCTCCGCCAATCACATTTCCAGCTCTTGCTGTCGAAATCGCAACCCTGTCATCTGCAAAAAAAGACTTCTTATAACTTTGAGTTACTAACTCACTACAAGATTTGCTGTTAGAATATGGATCAAAACCATTCAACGATTCATTTTCGCGATAACCCCAATACCATTCTTTATTCTCATAAACCTTATCGGTTGTCACGTTTAAAAAAGACCTGACACTCTCACAATGGCGTACTGTTTCTAAAATATTAACCGTTCCCATAACATTTGTTTCATAAGTATACACAGGTTCCTCATATGAAGCCTTTACAATAGGTTGTGCCGCCAAATGAAATACAAACTCCGGTTTTGCTTCCTTAATTATCCTTTGCAGATATTCCAAATTACGCACATCACCCACAACTGAATTGATATCTCTTTCGATTCCTGCAATTGCAAAAAGATTTACTTCGCTTTTTGGTACCAAGCTATATCCCGTCACATCAGCATTTGCATTTATAAGAATTCTTGCTAACCACGATCCTTTAAAGCCGGTATGGCCTGTAATAAAAACTTTTTTCCCTTTGAAAAAATTAAGATCGACTACCATACTTTCCACGGTGCCTTTCCACTTAACCAAAGTTCTTCTAACCTATGCTTATCGCGCTGCGTATCCATGCATTGCCAAAAATCATAATGTTTAAATGCCATCAACTCGCCTTGACTAGCCATAATTTCCAGTGGTTCTTCTTCGAATACCGTCGAATCGCCGTCAATAACATCGAATATATCTGCATTCAAAACCATAAAACCACCATTAATCCAACCACTATCTTCCTTGCTTTTTTCTCTAAAAGATTCTATATTGTTGTTTTTAAGGTCAAGAAGACCAAAACGGCCCTCCGGTTGAATTGCAGTGATTGTAGCTATTTTACCATGCGTATCGTGATATTTCATTAATGCCTTTAGATCCACATTACATACGCCATCACCATAAGTTAACATAAATGTTTCATTTCCAATATACTCTTTAATCCTCTTTATTCGACCACCAGTCATTGTATTTAAACCAGTGTCAATAAGTGTTACCTTCCAGGGTTCTGTGTAATTATTGTGAACATCCATTTTATTATTTACGAAATCAAATGTTATATCAGAAGTGTGCAAATAGTAGTCAGAAAAAAACTCTTTTATAACATAGGCCTTATATCCTAAACATATGATAAACTCATTATATCCAAAAAACGAATAATACTTCATAATATGCCACAAAATTGGCTTTTCGCCTATTTCAATCATTGGTTTTGGTATTAAATGCGATTCTTCAGATATTCGCGTGCCGAAACCACCTGCTAATAATACTACTTTCATCATTTCACCTAAATTTCATTCTTTCTGGCCTTATCAAAAAAACATCTAATCTCTGGTTTATTTCTTTTTTGTCGTTCAAAGGATATCCAACTTACCTGTTCGTCGTGGAAGCATTCCTTCCCTATTCCGATTCGCCCTTACTTATTTTTTGGTATGTATCTTTATTATCTCTGCCACCAGCCTAAAATCAGCTTCATCATCTATCTCAATTGATTTTTCCTTATCCATAAAATATGCATAACATTTTTTTATAGAGATTCCGATATTCGAAGAAATACTCAACTCTCGATAAGTATATCGCACCATTTAACCGATAATATTTTGGCAGTTCTTGCCTTCGAAAACTAATATCATTTTTGATAAAACCATCAATCCGTAGATCTTCTGGCACCAGCCCGGTATATACGGGTGAATGATCCACTTCACATAAACTCACCACTGCATTGGCATCCATTTCTTTCATTAGCTGTATTGCATTCTTGATATCATCACTGGTACGAAGGGGTGCAGTGGGCTGTAGAATCATGAAATACTCAAACCTCTGTCCCTGTTTTTTCAGACTTTCTAAAAGATCAATTACAACATCATTGGTCACAGCTACATCCCCTGACAAGTACCTTGGCCTTAAAAAAGGCACTTCTGCACCATACGCTTTAGCGATTTCAGCATCCTGGCTGTCAGTTGAGACAACAATTTTATCAAAAATCTTGCTATTAATTGCAGCTTCGATTGTAATAAGCTACTCAACTTTCCCAGCCTAATTCACCAAACAAAGTCTTTATAAAAGAGGCCTGAGAGTCAATCCATTACTGAACTGAAGTTGATTTTTTAACAGCGTAGACTTTCGGGCGCCTACCGTATTCAATTGTCCGATATACAAATATGCTCATCAAGCTTTGAAGAGCGGTTGTCAATAGCATATCCTGGATGTCATCACAGATAATTCACACAAGCTTTTATCATCATTTTCGTTTCTGCAAAGCCATTCCTGCAGGATGTAACGGGTTAAAACAATGGACGTGGCTGATCATCATGTACGTAACTTCGGCTCTGAAATTCGGTGAAAAGCTTCATCAGAAACTTGATGGATTTAAAGATGAGCTGAGACCTTAATTTAATTTTCCTACTTTATTATTTCTAACTAAAGCAATTCTTGAATTAATCCGCCTCAATCATCCGCACCTGTCTGAGCTACTGTATGTCTTAATTTCCATTCCCCATTTACTTTAGTCCATAAATGAGGTGATCGAAATTTATCAGTCAATTCATTTCTAAAGTAATCTGGGTCGATGTCAAGATATTCCATTGTTTCATTAAAGTATTTATCTGGGAATTCACCGTCAAATTTTTTTACTTTATTATTTCTAACTAAAGCAATTCTTGAAAGATCGGAAG
>JAQUWM010000043.1 GCA_028692885.1 Acetobacterium sp.
CCTCACACATTATTGTTTATTTTGTAATGTTCTTCTGGAATCTCAATGTTTTCTGGATTTTCTACATTACCTTACATATTATACACTATCTTGTAATATTATGACTTGATCAACACGCCCTAATAAGTGCGGTTATGCTGCTAATTGAGTTCCAATATCGGTAAACATCTGGCCGATTTGCGGCCCTAATAACCAGATGGCAGCAATTGCAGCTAGTGCGATTCCGGTTATAATTAATCCATATTCAACCAACCCCTGTCCGTCCTCAGTTCTAATCATCTTTATCAATGCGTTTTTCATTTCTTTCTTCTCCTCTTAAATTATTGATTGAAATTTGTACTCGTTAACATTTGTTTTTGGTCATTAAAATAACCTTCCAAAATCGAATAGATGATCGTTTGCATTTATAAGATTTAAAATTAAAACTGCTACAAAACCGGATGCCATAAACGGTCCCAAGGCAACCTTTGATTTTAAATTACCTTTTCCTCTGATAATCAGATAACCTGCGTAGATCATCAGAAAGAATGTCATAATCATAATTGCCGATAAAATGCCATAAGCCCCTAAACAAAAACCAACAGCTGCCGCATATTTTACGTCTCCCCAACCAGCGCCCTTTCCGATCATTGCCGGTAATAAGAAAATAATAAAACCAATCGCTAAACCAAAAATATTCATCCCAATACTTGTAATGGGTTGCCCTGTTATGACAAAGGCTCCACCGACGAAGATGGTCATTAATACCAATTCGTTGGGGATTTTTTTTATGCTAATGTCTACTGCCGAAAGAATGATACAAATGGAAAAGAGCATCATATATTCCAGTGTTTTTGCTTCAAGTCCATTGAGTTTTATAAAGACTAACCAAACAATTGCATTGATCATCGCCCAAAAGATTGTTTTCGAAACGCTACCTGAAAATTGAGAGTACTTTAGAGCATTAACTCTTTGCTTGATCAAGTATACAGAAGATTTTTCCATCAAAGCACCAACGACGGCTCCGATTAATAAAACCAGTATAGTTATTACAAATTGATTCATCAACTCACCTCCAGCAATTTTTGGTAATAAAAAAGCAACGATTTACGCGTTGCACTAAAGGCGAATTAAATACACCTAAAATCTGCAACTGGCTGTCATATAAAAAATTATTTAGACCCTATAGCTTTGCGTCCTCACCTTTCGGTAAGTTTGCCGAATATTAAATTTTCCAACCGGAGAATACTAGAATAAAAAAACAACGCTCTGACACGTTGCACAAAAGTCACCTCGCGGTGATGAGATTTTGCAACTGGCTGTCATATAAAAAATTACTTAGACCCTAAAGCTTTGCGTCCTTACCTTTCGATAAGTTTGCTAAATATTCTATTGGCATCATAATAAGGCATCATAATAAGGCATCACAATAGATATGTCAAGCGAAATATTTATGAAAATATATTTATTTTAACCATCTTCAGTAATATATCACGTATCAATTCTTTTTTTTTATTGGCACGAAAATTCAAAATTCATTTTATGCGTTGATGTTTCCTGATCTTCATTCGCCTACTTGTTTATTATGTTGTATATAATTGTTATTTTAATATCAATTATATAGTTTATTGTAATAATCTAATATTGCTGCCATTTATTTTCTCTTTAAATTCAAATCTGATAATTGAGGATAATCGATGATCGAATGATCTTATAAATCGAATATGATATTTATTATATTAACTATACACAAATACACCTTCTGTCGAATCTGTATATGATTAAAAAAACTTCCTTAATAGAAGATTAAATTATTGACATAAGCTGTGAGTTATGTTAAATTTTGATTATGTTAGAATTCCCTAACTTCCATAATGAAGGGAGATTATCTATGAGCATTGTTATCATTGGTGGAAATGATCGGATGATTTATCAATATAAAGACCTATGTAAAGAATATAACTGCCGGGTAAAGGTGTTCACCCAAATGCAGGGTGCCATGAAGAAAAAAATTGGTGTTCCTGATTTAATGATATTATTTACTGGTACCGTTTCTCATAAAATGGTCAACTGTGCGATATTTGAGGCGAAAAGACTAAACTTGCCGTTAGCGCGGTCGCATACCAGCAGCCTGGCAGCATTAAGAAATATTCTTGAAGAGCATTGTTATCACTGTGAAAATCTAGACCAATGTATTCTAAATTCAATTTCTCAAGGAGCAAAATCATGAATACTTTTGAAAAAGAAATAATCCGGCACTGTTCGCCCACCTTAGCGGGAATCAAAACCGGTAATTTATTTAGCTACCATTTTGCTGACTACTATCACCTTATTGACGAAATTACTGAATGGAACCATTCACTGAATTCCCGTGGTGTTTATTTTGAAATCCTGAAGATAAATGCAAGTCGCGGCCTGATTTATGTCTATCGCAAAAAACGATTGCTTCATGACCTTTCATGTCCAAAAGTTAGGTGTTTTCTTGACGAGATTGGCTACCCAACCAGAGACGTGGAATCATGTCTGAAGTTCTTAGCGATGCGAATTCAGAATTCGACCGATTTTCCGCATGAAATCGGATTATTTCTGAGTTATCCTTTTGAAGATGTCGAAGGCTTTATCAGTCACGAGGGAAAAAACTGTAAGCATTGCGGCTATTGGAAAGTCTATAGAAATGAGAATGAAAAAATCAGACTATTCAAGAAGTACAAGAAATGCACTCAAAAGTATTATCAGTGTTTGCTCAAGGGATCGTCTATCCTGAGGCTAACAGTCGCTGCTTAACAACTTTTTGTCAGCTTAGTTTTGCTTTTTTAAAATGAAATGATTACCATAGGTGAACATAATTGCTAATAACAATAAACAGATGGATGACACCATAAACTTTATACTCGGATTTCCTGCTGCCTGGACAGATATCATATTAAAAAGAAGGGGTGAAGCAAACATACCTAAATTAACTGCTGCCGTAACGAGTGCGATAGCGCTCGATTGCATTCCATTTTTGACTATATTGGCCGCCATAAAAATCGCAGTTGCCATCACCGTGCTGATCCCCAAACCAACAAAGATGGCAGCAACAAAAATACTGACCAAGGTTCCCACGAAATATATAATTGCCATCCCCAATCCCACTGCGACAATTCCAATCGGAATCGTCATGATTTTTAAATGATGTTTTATTTTTCCATAGCAAATGCCAGCAACCATTCCCGCAGCTGATAATGTACTGTTGATCATCCCGCTGAGGGTGGCATCCCCATAGCCTTTACTAACGACAAACAGGGCAATATTAGTCTGAAAAACAAAAAAGAAACTGCCAAATAAAAAAATACAAAACGCAATAAAATAGACGCTGGCGTTAAGCTTTCCCGAACCATCCCGGTTTTTAGAGTACTCCGGCTGGGCGGGTCGATCCTGAGGAAGATTTCGAATCACAATTAAAAGCACCGGCAAAAACGCCAGATAAACCAGATAGGCATGATTCCACCTAAAGTCGGCTAAAAGCCCTGAAATAAAAAGAAGTACCATGCTGCCGCCGTTAAGAAAGGCCGACTGCAGTCCCATCATGGTGCTCCTTTCTTCACCGCTAAAATAATCTGTGATCAAGGCCATTGTCATCGTTGCATTGATCCCCTGAGCCACACCAATTAAAACGCTTGCAAACAATAAAAAGCCAATTGCCAGAGGTCCCAGGATTAGCGCTATCAATCCCCCGATCAAACCATTGACAATGCTGAAAATGACGAGATTCTTTTTCGATATCCAAAGCGATAAGGGGCCGGCAGCAAAAGCAAAAATCATCCCCAATAATGCCGGGATCGTTAAAACCATTTGTATGACTGATTCGTCAACCGCTGAAAAATGAAACTCAATATCTGCTAAAATAGCCGAAGCCGTCATTGATATCATTAAAAGTGCCGCGATTGATAGAATAGCCAGTTTTATTCGTTTAGTTTCCAATGGCAGCTCCATCTTTCTAAATCTTTAAAAAAACGGTTAAACATCGCCATTTAATCGCTTTTAAATTTCATTAAATTTTTATTTATCTAAGTGATCTTCAGCAATCCCAATCCATTTGGGTACTGGAATAGCACCGCCGATCACAGCGCCGATCGTCATCGGAATGATGCCGTTAATGGGAAAACAAATCAATAGCAGTAAAATCACTGCCAGGGGTTTTCGCATAACTGTAGCCGTTAGAGCGGCCGTCACCACCGCTACACAAAAGATCGGATCAACGGGAAGCAGCAAGGCACAGGCATAACCAATGGATACCCCCGAAAAAATGGTGGGGAAAATGTTACCACCCCGCCAGCCCATTTCGTGGCAGATATTACCCATTAATAGTTTGACAATCCCGGTTAAGAGCAGCACGGCAAAACCTATGTTCGGCCAGGAATTCATCACCTCAACCATTTCGTGCTCACCAGAAAACATCGTATAAGGCAGAAAAATTCCCACCCCACCAAGTATCACGCCGCCGAGAATACCCCGGATCAGGATCTTCTGTGCCAATGGTTTAACCGCTGCTTTGGTCATTTTCATAAACAGATAATAGAGCATCCCCGCCGTTACCCCAACAAGTGCCAGCGGAATCGCTGCTGCCCATTCGGCTCCCGATATTTTTTCAATCGCCGGAAAATGTCCCAAACCCAGTCTTCCGCCAAAAAGGTTCTGCAGTATCGTTAATACCCCATATCCACTAATAATTCCCACAAAATACATTAACATTTTCAGATTTTTAGGGATCGCCGCCGGTTTCTCTTCATCTTCAATCTGTTGCACAAAAGCAAACAGCGGCGCTCCGAAGATAACGCCGATGGTTGCGGCCATGCCAATCTGAGGCAGTTCTTCAGTTTCTGAAATAATATACTTAAACCGGTCCGAAAACCAGAAACATAACCCGACAATCACGCCGGTTAACCCAGCTTCCGGCCCCAGGCTTCCTCCAAATATCAGCGGCAACAAAGCTGCGATACCAATGATATGTAAATTATTGTAGGGAATCTGGTCCCCTTTTTTAACATCCTTCAGAATCTCAGTCATTTCTCGGGGATAGGGACCAAACCGCTGCTCCCAAAGCCCGATCAGCAAACCACCAATAGCGCAGACAATCACCGGATACAAGGTAAGATCAACCGCATTTCTAACATCCGTCCATAAAAAATTGATCCCCAGGTTCATGATGAAAAGCAGTGCCCAGGTAATCCCGCCGATGGTTCCGCCTAGCACTGCGACAAATAAAGTCATCACGGCTTTTTCTTTAAATTCAATTTCCACACTGTCCTCCTGTCCGTCAGCATTACATCCGCTCATTGATTGATTGCACTCGGTTTTTTCCAAATTCTTTCGCGTTGTAGCTCACTTTGTGTTTTTCAGATACGATTTCGCAAAAAATTAATCAACAAGGTCATACTGAAATCTTGAAAGATGCTCATACGGAAGAATAAGTCTTCCACGGTAGAGACCACAGCCATCGTTGATCAGGGAATTATCCATAGCTGAAAACATATTGACATCCAATTTTGATAATTCGAGCTGCTGCAAGATGATCCCTCTTTCATAGGCATCATCAAAATAAATATTTTCTCCTTTTGGAATTGCATCGCGTCTAGCTCTTTCACTTTCTTGTCGTTTTTCGTAACCTAGATGATTAGCAGGACCAATCTCAGCAAAATCGTCCATTTCTTTGGTGCGAAGTTGTACTTCCACATAACAACGGGCAATGTTATCATAAAGGGTGATATGCAATGAACGATAGCCACTCGACTGTGAATTTGCAATATAATCCCGATAATACGGGCTGACGCCCGCTTTTAACAAGGGCGATTTTTTCTGTTCCCTTAATGAAGACAGTTCGGCGGTAAATCCCCGTTCCTCCAGGAAACCAGGCAACTGGTTGGCAACATCATAGAGATAGTTTATTTCTTCATCCGCACAAGTCTGCCCTTCTTTCAGATGACATTTTGGCAGCGAAATCACGATCCGATAGGCAATCAGGTCGCGAAAACAATTTAAAGCGTTTTTCAGTTCCGGAAGCGCAGGGTAAGTGCCGTGTTCGATATAATAATCGTAAATATATTCGACAATGTAGCCGTTAAATTTTGCTTCCGCACGGATTAGCGATTTAATTCGCCCCTTAAATGTAAACGCCAGAAAAGGATAGTCATTGGCCATCAGATTATAGAATTCCCGAATCCGCTGAGATTGCGCAGTCAGAAAATCGTTGTGCTGCAACAGTTCGGCAATTTGCAGCAGAAAATTGCAGTGCAAAAGCTCAATTTGATTATCCATTTCTTTGGCCGACTGTTTCAAATCATCAGAATAGCGCTGTAAAATCTTAAGCACGGTATCACCTGAGTATAAGTAATCATTTAATTTTTTCATAATTCCTCCTAAACTTCAGCCTCTACTAAACGAATGTGCTCGGGATTCTCATCACAAAAGCTAGGTTCGATAGTATCATCAATGTCTTCATCGGTGAAATTGTCGATTTTTAATTGAATCTGGACCTCTGTCCACTGGGGGTGAGCTTCGTCAACAATAAAGACCATGTTTTTATCGGGTGCCTTAAAGTTTTTGCGGTTAACCAGAGTCCCCAGTTTTTGAACCGAGGTTTTGAACGTGGGTCTGGTATGTTACAAACGGCATCTCTGCTGCTAATATTTAGAACTGACCAACACTACCACTGACGGGTTTCTAAATTAGATTTTATTCTTTTTTGAGCCCAATCATTATATACATGCATATTCATCAGCACCAAAGTGCGTAAATGGCAGTCATGATCCAATAATCCATTGGTTCAGCTTAATTTTTTTTACATTTCTACCATACGCCATCTAATATGGCACTGACGTTTTTAAAATTGAATTTTAATAAAACGATAATTTTGACATTGCCGTATCATATTCTCCATCATTTGGACCTTCTTGAACGCCATTAATTTCAAAAACAATAACATCTCCGGGAGCAACCGTACAATTTAAATCTAAATACTGAGGCGATGTTGTTGCTGACAGATACAGACTTTTAACATTCTTACCATTAATTTTAACCCCCAGTTGTGTGACACAACCATTGTCATAAAATGACGTACTCGATTTTGCATACCCATTAACAATTTCCACCCCTTGAATTTGCGCTGTCTGGGAGCCTTTGTAAGAAAATGAAACGGTTTCTCCATAACCGTTTCCGCTAGCGCCTTCTACCCAGGCTGTAGAACTGTCATAGTCCGTCAGATTGGATACATTGTAATAAATACCATTGATAGGACTTAAGGTAGAAGAGGCCCAGACGTCAAATAAGCGACTAACTTCTACACCTAATCCCTTAATCGATGGGATCGAAGTTGATGTTGTTTGTGTCTGTCCAGTAGTTGCTGCAGCCGTTGTCGTTACTTGTGTAATGTTAAATTGTTGGGTTGTGACCGATGATAATTCATTTCTATCAATTACTCGCGCATTAACGGTTGTTGTCTGACTAACAGTAAATGAATTTTTATAAAGTAGTGAATTCGTAAGCGGTTCTGCTCCATCAAGTGTATAGTAGATTTCTCCCGTTTTATTAAGATTTGTAATACTAACCTGAGATGATCCATCTGCATTAACAACTGAAGTAATCTCCGGGGCTTGCAATTTACTGTCTCGGCCTGCGATCATACCAAAAATATTTGAACAACCGGTTGTTGAAACGATCAGACTAAGCAGCAAAATCACCAGCGTACCAACATTAATAATTCTTTTACTTTTTTCTTTCATATCTCTTTTCATGTATTTAAGTTTAATAAGCAGCACTTCCCTCGTTTCATTCATTTTTGATTTTCCTCCTTTAATTAATTAGCTAATAGGCGTTTGCAAAACGCCATATCCCGCATAATTACGGGATATTTTTGATATAAAAAATATAACTCCTCACCAATGGCCTTGGCATTGTCCGGGATATCACTTTTTATGATGCGAATTTTCTGGCTGAACATCCGGAGATTTCTGTCGAGAAAAAATCCGATTCTCCTGATGAGGACAAATTGCTTCATGATACCAAAGCCCTGATTCCGGTGCTTGCAGACTTCTTTAAAAAGCACCCGCTGATTGTCCCCAAACTTTTCATTGGCGATGCTGCGTTTGACAGTTTAGCGATTTATCAGTCCCTTCTTGGGGAACTGAAATTTGAAAAAGCGTTCATTCCATTGAATCAGCGTGGCAGCCGTTCCTATCCGGATTGTCCAGTTAATGCCAATGGGATTCCCTGTTGTCCAGACGATCCGTCACTTCCCATGAAATCCGAAGGGCGGGCAAACGAAAGAACGGCCTGGTCCGGTTTAAATTCACCTGTCCCAAAACAAAATGGATCAAACAGCAAGCCGGAAAAGCGAAACGTCAGTGTTTCTGCAAAAATCCCTGTACGCCGTCTTCCTGTGGTCGGATGTTTTACATCTATCCTGAAAAAAATCTCCGGGCTTACCCCGGTACCCTTCGCGGAACATTCGAATGGGTTCGGATCTATAAAATCCGGGGTGTTATTGAGCAATCCATCAATCATTTCAAAGACAGTTTCTGTCTCGCCAACCGTAAAACTCAGAATGCCAGAACACTTCACGCCGATTTGCCGTTGGCCGGAATTACCCAGCTGATTACGGTAATTCTTTCCGATACGATTCATCAGCATCAGTACTTACGCAGTCTTAAACCACTTGTTGCCTAGTTGGGCTTTTTATCTTCTTTGCCCAGCTTTTATTTTTGCGCCATTTTTTCATCTTCTTCAATAGTTTAATTGTTTTGTTGCCCCATTTTCCTTCTAACTTCATGAATTCTGTCTGGTTCTTAACGCCGAATTTTCTGAGCTCCAAATCTTTTTCATTTCGCAATTACCTAAATATAAGTATTCAAAATCCTCCTTAAAATTTTGACTCCGTTTTTTTATCATTTACTGTTCTACTAATAGAAACGTTTGAAACACTAAATTTTGTCGCAAATAATAACAAAATTTTTATTTTTTATAACGTTGCTTTTAATTATACTCTTCGTTAAATATAAAAACCACTTATATTTGATATAATTTATAAAATGACAGGATACCGCTTAGTTAGCCCAGTTGCAACATAGCGAAGACTGGGCACAGCGATAGCAAAGCGACAGCGACCACGGTGCCAAACCCCCGCCAACGTATCGCCAGCCAAAAAAGTCTATGCCAGCATTGGGATCACTGACAAGACTTTTCATGATCTGCGGCACACCTATGCAACCCGTCTATTTGAACTGGGTGAACCAGCTAAAACCGTCCAGGAATTACTTGGTCACAGCAATGTAAATATCACATTAGGAACCTATACTCATGTTTTAGAAACACAGAAAACCAAAACTGCTTCTCTCATTGATGCACTTTATGATACGGAGGAAATTACAAATGTTATCTCTATCGGTTAAAATCAAAAAAATCCCATCCACAAGAAACTTGTGAATGCGATTAGACTGCCATTTATGGCGTGCCCTGAGGGTCATAGCCTTATTGGTTTAAATTATTCATTTGCAATGTATTGATTGCCCACAAAGGCAAATTAATCAGCCATTCTTCCTGCTTATAATCCATCATCGAGGTGCGAATTGATATTTGGGGACTGAATTTTTCATGATAGGTTCTCAAACTTTTAGCTTTCAAATTGGTCTCAGCCTTGACCTCAATGGGAAACACATTGCTTCCATTATCAACAAGAAAATCAATTTCAGCACTCCCCCGATCATTGGTCCAGTAATAGGTTTCAATGCCCGCTAACGTCTTTAACTGCTGGAGCACATATTGCTCTGTCAAAGCGCCTTTAAACTCTTTGAACAGATCGTTACCATCAAGGAGAACGCTTTGATTCAATCTGACCATACAGGATAGTAACCCAACGTCCAGGATAAACAGTTTGAACGCCTTTAAATCTTCATAGGCCTTTAATGGCAGACCTGGTTTTGTTACCCGTTGGACTTTGTGAACCAGACCGCAATCTGTCAGCCAGAGCATCGCCATTTCATAGTCTTTTGCCCGTGACCCTTCCTTGATCAGACCATAGATAAACTTCTTGTTTTCTTTGGTGAGCTGGGATGGAATATTATTCCATAACATCCGAATCCGTCGGATCACTTCATTTGGCGCATGTTTCGAAAAATCCTGCTCATAGGCAGTTAGGATTCGCTTCTGTATCGCTCTTGCCTCATTAAAATCCTGATTATCAGCAAAACTGACCACGACTTCCGGCATCCCACCAACAAAATAGTAATATTTGAGCAAGTCAATATATTCCTGTTTAAATGTGTTCGCCAACTCATAATCACCTTTTTCGATGAGTTCGACAAATTGTTCTTTTCCCATCGCTTTCATAAATTCTGTAAAGGACAAGGGATAGAGGTCAAGAAATTCTACCTTGCCGACTGGAAATGATGTCCCCTGATGCAAAGCAACCCCCAGCAATGACCCGGCACAGATAATTTGATATCCGGGTGCATTTTCATTGAAATACTTTAAGGCTGTCAATGCCTTGGGCACTTCCTGTATTTCATCAAAAATAAGCAGAGTATTTTCGGGATCGATCTTATTACCTGAATAAAGTTCCAGACCCGTGATTATCCGTTCAATTTTCATATTGGCTTCAAACAGATCCTGCATCTGCTGATTATTATCAAAATTGATATAAACAACGTGATCATAGTTTTTCTGGCCAAAGTTTTTCATCAACCAGGTTTTACCGACCTGCCGGGCACCTCTAATAATGAGGGGCTTTTTGTTTTTCTTGAACTTCCATTTATTTAACTGTTCCATTGCCAGTCGTTCCATTTTATTCACCTCATTTTCGTGTTCTCATCTATCTTTACATATATTACGACGAATATATGTAATAGTCAACATTTTTTGCGATGAATACTTGTAGATATGGTGCAAAATTTTTAAAACGACTTGCATAACCCTAATTTTTCTATTGGTTAATTTTTGGTTAATCATAAAAATATCCCACTCACAAGAAACTTGTGAATGGTATGCCCATGCGTTTTATGGCGTGCCATACCGTATGTACGACAATTATGAAAAGAAACAAGGTAATTTAGTTAAGCATTACTTACGTTTTTTCACTTTCCTTAGTTGATGTAGTCCATCCGGTTTAAAGCGATTATTTGTATCAAGGTTTATCAAAATTGCATATAAACAAAAAGGTAAAAAATTATTTACATCCCCTCCGGGCCTGTCACGATCTTGCCCCGACATTTTCCACAATCACTGCAACCATTGCAGATCTGCCGGCTACCGCATTTAAGGCAGTCTTCGCGGAAATACGGTTGATATAAGTTGGCTGCGGTAATTTTCTGCCCGTAACTGTCTGTTAATAAAAATTCAATGGGTTTTCCTTGAAAATTAACCCCCGCTTTGGTGGCCATTTCACTTTGCAGTTGTTTCTTTTTTAAACGATATAACTTGCTATCTTTAATAAAACTGGACCCTGTTTCAATGAAACAGAAATTTACATGATGAGCGATACATTGCTTACTTAATGATTTTACCCAATCAAAATTACAGGGTCTGACCCCATCATAGTTTTCCCCACCACAGATAACCTGTTCAATCTGGCCATTGTCCAGGTATTTTTCAATTTGAATGGCGCCAATAAAAGGCGCACACATAATTCCTTTATGTTTAAATGGCAGCTCCAGCAGCATCGGAATCCGTTCATCGGCAAGCTTTTGATTTTCGCAGGTTACATTGAAAAACACATTTTCCCATCCATCACCCCAGTTTTGGGGTAGACAGTCTTTCACTCGTTCCGGTCGTTTTGTTAACAGGAAGAATTTCACATCGCTTCGTTCCCGAATTATCTGCCAGGTTTCCTCCCGCCAGGGATCAGCCTCTTCCAGAAAAAAATCTGATGTCATGCAGACCCGAATTAATTCGCCGCTCTTAATTTTATACCGACGCTGGCGGTCTCTCTGCACCGGCAAGTTAAAACCCGCCTTGGTACGATAAATATCGGCACCATTTCTGTTGTTTTTTCGGTCCAGATAATACATATAACAATTATCGCAGCCTTCACTTATTTTTGTACAGCCATGCCAGGGATTCCAAATGTCGTGCATCTTACCACTCCTTTTTAAGCCATTTTTCGCTTTTTGTGGGCCGTTTATTTCGATCGGCCCGTTATTCTCTCAGCCAACTAGATTAACAGCTTTTTGTAAATAGCAAAATCTTTCTCCAGAAACACATTAAAAATAATCCGCTCAAATTTTTCTGCATGCGCCTCCAGAAATGCCCGCACCGTAGCGATGGCAATGGCTGCTGCCGCTTGATTGGGAAAACGGAAAACCCCGGTGGAGATGCAACAGAAGGCCAGACTACGAACCTGATTTGCCACCGCAATTTCGAGACAGGCGCGATAGCAGTTGGCCAGATCCTGTTCCAGCTCCGGCGTTAAGCCATCCTGAACGATGGGCCCAACCGTGTGAATCACATGCTTGCTTGGAAGGTTATAGGCACTGGTTATTTTTGCTGTTCCGGTTGGTTCCGGCATGTTTTGAGCCGTCATTAAAGCATAACAGGCTTCCCGCAGCTGGAGCCCGGCGGCACTGTGAATCACGTTGTCGATGCAATGGTGGCCGGGGACAAAGCAACCCAGCAGCTGACTGTTGGCCGCATTGACAATGGCATCCACGGCCAGCCGGGTGATGTCGCCCTGCCAGAGGGACAGTTTATCGCCTAATGGCAAGGCTGGTCCGCCAATTCGGGCCCGCCACTGGTTCACCGTCTCCAGATCACTCAGTGTGACGATGCCCTTTGCCCGGACTTCCTGCTGCAACAATTGATCCTGAACCGCAAGCAACGCCGGACTGATTGGCCCTGGTTCCCGAACATTCATCAGCGCCCGCAACAGGCTCCGTTTTTCATCATCAGCGACCGGTATGGCGAGGTTTTGATCAGTCTGCTTTTCGCGGCCCAGTGCGGTGATTAAATAGGTGAGTGCTTCTGAGCGGTTCATTGTTCAGACTCCTTTTCAAGTAAAGTTGTTACAATCGGCCCGATCTCTTCACTAAAGGAAATCGTGCGGTCGACATTTTCCGCCGCCCCCATGGGGTAATCCCGGTTAAAACGGATCAGCGTGGCCTGCAGATTCTGGTAGGTCATGGTTTCAAAGGGATAGCGGATGATCCCCGGGGTATTAAAGCCCACCCCAAATTCCAGCAGCGTCAGTTTTTTCCCCTGACTGGCCTGGAGAAAGGCTTCGTAGCGTTTTTCGGCTGCATACCAGGCCTGATCCTGGACAAAATACTGGTTATGGCGGAGATTGACGTCCATGCTGCCGCCGCAGACCGGACATTTTGGCACCAATTCGGACGGAATTTTGCAATCTGCCGTGGCTGCCAGCATCTCTTTAATCAGCGCGGCATTATCGTATAAGCTATCGTGACAGGCTTTGGCACACTGAATAAAGGCGTAATCGCCCTGAACTTCAAAAACTTTTTCAGCTGGAAAGCCGCCTTTGACAAACTGGCTTTCGACATTGGTGGACAGCACAAAAAATTCTTTTTGCCGGGCCAGTTCAAAAATGTCCTGATACAGCCGGGTTGGTGACATCGCATAGCGGTTGACATCAATATGTCTGGCCCAATGCGCCCAGGATTCGGCCTCCGTTTCAAAGGGATAAAACGACCCGGAGTACATATCCGTGATCCCGTATTTTTCGATGAAATCCGCAAAGTTATCGGTAAACCGTTTGCCGCCGTAATCCAGGCCGGCGGCGGCCGAAAGTCCGGCTCCGCCGCCGATTAAAAGATAATCGCTGGCTGTTATGGCTTCTCGGGCTGCATTGATGCGCTGCTCTAAATTGTTCATTTCTAATCCTCTTGATTTTCTGTTGTTGATTTTCATTTGGTTGTTCATTTTCTTTTGACTACGCCCAAGTAGTTTTTGCCCCAAGCGGGCAGCAGGCCATGCAACGGTTGCACTTTTCGATACTGTGGGCAGCGATGGGTTGCTGATTGTCAGGATCATCCCGGTAATCCCGGCATCGTTTTGCATCATAGCCCCCCTCAGTCAACGCTCCGGCCGGACATGCTTCGAGACAAAGCTGACAGTCACCGCATTGATTCTGATCAAAATCCGGGTAGCGATAATCGCCGCCCATCAGGGGGGCATTGGAAACCAGATAGCCGACGCAGATGCGGCAGCCGAAATGCTCGATGATCAAGCGCTGATTTTTGCCCTTAAAGCCCGCCTTGGTCAGGGCCAGGAGCTCGGCAAAGGCCGGATCGGGGAGTATCGTGGGCAGTTTCATGGTCACATCATATCCCATGGTTTCCAGTTTGTCACTGAAAGATCGTAAATCGCATTCCACCTGGGACTTGGCCATGGTGGTCTTTTTTTCGCCGTGTGACCCGTAGATAGTCTGCTCCATCAACAGTAACGGTTCAAAAATCGGGGTACCCAGAAAGATCACGGATTTGGCCTCCGGCAAATCTTTTAAAAAAGGCTCTTTTTTTGATTCATCCAGATATTCCAGATCAATAACATGGTACAGGGTCATTTTTTCGGCAAAGGCCGCTTCCTGAAGCAGGAACGTGAGCTCCCGCCGGTTTTGCATTGCCGGGCTCATTTCCCGATATTTTTCGAGGATCTTCAAGTCTTCTTTGCGTCGATTGCTATGCCACTGCGCTTTCATTTGCTTTCCCCTTGTTTAACTTTTTCGAGCTTCGCAAACCAGGTTCCCTGACGTTCTTCCTTTTCCCAATGATGCTTGCCTTGGGGACACATCCGCAGGCACATGTCGCAGTCGGTATTGACATAGCGAGTGTGATGAATCTTGTTGGGGCCGCAATTGATCACCGCTTCACACTGGCGGGCATGAAAATAACCGTCCCCCATAATGGCGCCGCTGGTGCAGAACTCCTGACAGACCCGACAACTGCCGCATTGGTTTTCAACCGTCCCCGTATCCGGCAGCAGCGGCGCATCGGTAGCTAAAAAATGGAGGTTCTGCCGGGGCCCGTATTTTTCAGTAATCAGCAGATTACTCTTGCCAATGTACCCGAGGCCGATGCTTGCGGCAATATTGGCCATCCGCAGGCCGCTCTCCAACATCCCACCGCCGTGCATCTCGCCGCCAAAACTCTGATAACCTGCGTTTCTGAGAAAAGCCATCAATTTCCATTTGCGGTTCTCCAGTTCGCTGGAAGTCAGGGAAAAGTAGGCCCCGCCTTGGCCGTTATAGACCCAGCCCCGGGAAAATGGATCGGCCATGCCGCAGCCAAAAATCAACACCGCCTTGGCGCTGGGATAAAGATCCTGGGGTCGTCTGCCCTTGCGGGCGTGCTCATTGATCATCTTGACATCAGCGATGCCAAAAATATCGATCTCCTGGTTTTCGGCATACGTTTTTATTTCCTTTGTTAATTGGTTTGCTGATTTCATTGTCGCCTCCTTTATATTATCCGTCAAGAAAAGAATTATCTGCATATATTTTTACTAATCGGTCTTATTAATTCATTATAGAGTGATCGCCGAGTTTTGGAAAGTAGGCACTTTTTTGTAACCATTGGACATCCAGACAATGCTGGTTTACCATTTATACTTTTGAACCCCAGAGTCACAAAAATTAAATCAGCAACAAATCACATCTGCCGATTTAGGTTGACCCTTTTCTGATATTACCCTATAATTCGAGTATAACAATCGTTTTTAAACTAATGTATTTCAAATCTGGAGGGATACAATGTTAACGAAAGAAGAACTGCCAGCCTGTCCGGTTGCGACGATGGTGGAGTTAATCGGAAATAAATGGAAGCTGCTGATTATCCAAAATTTATTGTCCCGCGCCTATCGTTTTGGCGAGCTGCGAAACGGCGTTCCCGGGATCAGCCAGAAAGTCCTGACCGACAACCTGCGGGCCCTGGAATCCGATGGCCTGATTACCCGAACCGTTTATCCCGAGGTCCCGCCCCGGGTGGAATATGCCTTGAGCGATCTGGGCAACTCCCTGCGCCCGCTCTTTAAATCGATGGAAGACTGGGGTAACAGTTACAAGGAGTATGTTGCGTCAAGTACCAATTAAGTATTTAGGTTTTGTTTTTGGCACTTAAAAAACGAAGCAACCGGGTATGTTTTCCCCGTTGCTTCGCTTTTTTTATTCATCAATATTTTTCGGTTAAAATATAAAAAATCCCATTCACAAGAAACTTGCGAATGGGATTACAGTGCGGTTTATGGCGTGCCCTGAGGGATTCGAACCCCCGACCTTCCGGGTCGTAGCCGAACGCTCTATCCAGCTGAGCCAAGGGCACGCATATCGTGACCTAGGATACTTCCGTTGGCCACGAAAGTTATTATAGCACACTCCGTTCCAGAATAAAAGTCTTTTTTCAATAATTTTGTGTAATTTTTTCACAAATCATGGTTATGCTTATCTTCGTCGTGTTCCTGTTCCGCTAAAATCTCCGCCGCTGTTTTGCGGCGGGGCATAAACCGTTTTGCAAATTTACCCTTACTGCGGTTCTTAATATAAAAATAACCGATGATTGAAAAGGTCACGGCTCCGATAAAATTGACAAAAAGGTCATTCATGGTATCGTACAAACCGATATCGATATATCCCCCATAATGCCAGGGTACCCCATTGACCACTATGCTTTCGATCGGCATCACTACCGCCACATTTTTGCCCTCAGGATTAAAGATCACCGAACTGATGACAGTCTGGATGGAATCCTTTTGCATGTCGGTTTGAAAAAACATATCCATACCAAACTCAAAAAACTCCCAGAGCACCCCTACCGTCATCGAAAAACAGAAGGCCACCAGAGCCACAAATGCCGGCGACAGCGAAAAGGTCACTTTTTCATTGCGGTTGAGAATATCAATCATTGAGAAGCCGATCGCTGCACAGAGAAACCCGTTGATGGTATGGAGCATATCATCCCAGCGGTCAAAAAGCAGATAATACTCATTGATTTCCCCCAGGATCTCGGCACCAAAGATAAACAACAGCACGATGATCTCAAGCGTCCCCGGCAGAATAATGTTCATCCGCTTGTTAAGAAAATTAGGGATCATAAAGAGGATCAGGGTCAGTACACAGAGAAAGACATTATTATAATTCCGGTTGAAAATCTCGGCAATTAGGACAATCACCACCAGAATCCGTAGCGCAATATAAACAAAGGCCTTGATTTTATTTTCTCTGGCCTCTTCCAAAAAATCCCTGAGATGCCCAAGTATCCACATTAGTTTATCTTTTATCGGTTTTGTCATTAGCATTCTCTTTCATTTTAGTCGTGATTCTATCATTATAACATCATTTCTAATCGGTTTACAATCATAATAACTTCACTTATAATGGCTATATTCAGAAATTCAAACGAAGGAGTTCCCACTTATGAAATTTTACCTTTGCATTGATGACACCGACAACCTCGATTCCATCGGAACCGGAACCATCGCTGAGCAGATTCAGGAAAAAATCATCAACCAGGGCTACGGTCCTTGTTCCCTAGTGACCCGACACCAGCTTTTTATTCACGAAGATATCCCTTACACCTCCCATAACAGCTCGATGTGTTTTTATGGCGAGGCTCCGGATGATAGCATGACCGCGATCATCGATCTGGCTGCTGATCATCTGGATAACGTCGCCGCTGAAGGCTCCGACCCCGGGCTTTGCGTACTGGCCTTTGATCAGCGTCATCATTATGACCAACTGATCGAATTTGGCATCAATGCCAAGAAAAAAGTTCTGAGTAAATCCGACGCCATTCTGTGCGCCAAAAATAATAACCTGCATCTTTCTGAACATGGTGGTACCGGCCAGGGCATCATTGGAGCATTAGCTGGAGTGGGTTTACGGTTATTCGGTTGTGACGGCGAAATAAAGGGAGCTTTAAAAAATACGGTCATCAATCAAACCTATTCGGTCTCCGAGCTGAAAAAGCTGCCCGAACTGCACCAGGTTTTAGACCTGTCAACCAAGGAACCCCTTGCCGACTCAACCATTATCAATATGTGCAATCGGACAAAAACAGTCTTGTATCAACATCACTATGTCCTTTTTGTTAAAAAAGATGAGAGCGATCACTATGCAACGATTTCAAAGTCTGAAATTCGCAAACTGGGCGGTCATTTCTATGAATGATCCGGCCCAACTTGCTATCGATCAATGGGAAAAAGGTCATGCCATCGCGTTGAACTGCTCCGAGTTTAAGCCGGATGTCGAGGAGGAATGGCTGGCTGAAGAAACCATTTCCTGCTATAATTGTCGTTACCGTCGTTTTGTCGGATCGGGTATCCGCTGCATGAAGTCGCTATTTCCTGATTTCTGAAACAACTATCTCAGTTGAATTAAAGAATTTTGTAAATCGAACTGGCAATTGCGCCGTGTGGGGGCGAGGGTCTGACCCCTTGGTCATCACGGATCGCCCCCCTACATTAAATATCTAATTCAACTTATATACAATGATCTTGTTCAACTCATATTTGGGATTGTTCCATTTTGAGTTGACAAACCGGACCATTTATCTTATATTTATCCCATGGATTTAGCCATCATCAACTAAACCAAACTATTAATTCCGAGCCTTTGTTCCTAAAGCTAACCTATGGATCACGGCCGATAGGGTTTAAATGGAAACGTTTATGCCTCCACGTTGGGAAGGAGTTAATTAACCACCAGTTGTTACAGTGTTTACTGGACAAATGCGGATTAATTAATAAAGACCAGCCGGTCTTTATTTTTTATGTCTAATATTCTAAAACTATGGAGGAAAAGCGTGAAACTCAAAAACTTTTCAAAAACAATCCTGTTCCTGTTATTGGTTGGCTTGCTGGCCTTTGGTTACTGCGGCAGCGTGATGGCGGCCGGCGGTGACGGTTCCGGCGGCGGCAGTGGCGATGGTTCCGGTGGCGGCAGCGGGACTGCTACTGAAACCACCACCGAGACAACCACGGTGCCGGGCAGCGGTGATGGCAGCGGCGGCGGCAGCACCGAACCCCTGACCATCGTTACCGTCACCCCTGCCGATGCAGCCACCAATATCGCCGTGGATACCCCAATCAAACTGGAATTCAGCAAAAACGTCGCCTATGCCACGGTTCGTGATGCCAATCTCAAAGCCGTTACCCTTTGGGC
>JAQUWM010000044.1 GCA_028692885.1 Acetobacterium sp.
TTATAAAGGGATCGACAGCATTGACTGATTGCCCAGCTATAAAACGAGTAATGTTTATACAAAGATAAGTCTGCGTGCTCAAAATCACACTTATTTGTGCTTGGAAAGGCAATCTACACATATATTTATTCAGTCACTCCCGAATGGAGCAGCCTACTCGCCTCCACGTAATTTGTAGTTGACTGTTATCCCTATGGCTATAGAATATAAAGAATAACACATGAAGGCAAGCCGTTTCAGGACGTTTTGTGCCTTGAGTGAAACGAAAGGAATGATTATATTTATGAAAAAAATAATAGCGTTACTGATTTTGTCGTTAGCACTGGTTCTGTTGGTTTTAAGCGGTTGTAGCTCCACTAAAGCTGAATCGGCAGAGACTGAACAGAAATCCACAGCGATCATTGACGCGGATGGTCGGGAAATAACTTTTCCGGAAAAGATTGAAAAGATTGCGATTACCTGTAATGGCGGGACAACCCATGAAGTCGCCATTTTTGGCGGTGCCGATATGATTGTTGCCCAGCCTTCCATGGCAAAATTTCCGCAGTTATTAAAAATGTATCCGCAGTTCAATAATGTGATAAATGCTGGATCATTTGATGATATCAATATCGAACAGCTGATGGCCGCTGAACCGGATTTCGTTCTGGTTGGGGTAACATCCAAAAAGGGGAATGCCCTGATTGAAGAAGCCGGTATGCCAACATACACCATGTTGATCGGTTCAGCCGGAATCGACTCACTAAAGCAGGAATTTTTGAACATTGGACACATGATGAACAATGATACAAAAGCCGAAGCATTGGTAAAACATTGGAATGACACACTGGATGACTTGGACAAAATTATCGCAAAGATTCCGGAAAGCGAAAGAAAGTCGGTTTACTACACTGGAAAGGTTATCACCAAAGCCAATAACGGCGCTTGGGGACGTAGCTGGATTGAAGGAGTAGGCGGCATCAATGCGATTCCAACCGACACGACCGGAGATATCAGCGTCGAGCAGGCGATGGAATGGAATCCCGATGTGATTATCACACAGGGTGGAAATGGCACTGCCGATTTATTGGGTGATGCCAGAATTCAGAATATGAATGCCATTAAGAACAACCAAGTGTACGAATGTCCGATTGGCGGTTTCTGGTGGGATCGTCCGTCGCCGGAATCAACACTTGGTTTCCTGTGGCTGGCAAAAACTCTTTATCCGGATGATACAAAAAATATCGATTTAAAAAAAGAAACAAAAGATTTTTATAAAGAATTCTATGAATATGACTTGAGTGACGCAGAATACGAAGCTTTCTTTTTTGATAAGAAATAAACAGATGTTAATGGATTTCAAGATACGAAAAAGCGCTTAAGTGGATCAGATTTAATAAAAAGGAGCTGTTGTGTGGTTGCAACAGCTCCTTTTAGTGACTAATGCTGAACCGGAATCAGTTTCTCACCAAAGCTTTTGACAAAAGCATCAAATCGATCAGGCCCTAGCAGTAGGGTCCGGTTGGGGGTTTCCACCAGGATAGCCGTATTACCATTAGCAAAGACCGCGGCTTCGGTGCCGTTTTGCAGCAGGAAGATGCCTTCCCGGTAATCACGGGCTTCAGTACCGACCACCTTGGAGGCGATCGCGTACTCCGTCTGATCCAGGCTGACCATCTTAGCCGAGAGGATGTCCGCCTCGGGATAGGTCTCAAAGGTAAAGCCAGTCGGTAGTCGGAGCGATAGTTCGGACTCTTTAACGGTAATACCGGCGATCAGGGGAACCACAATAAAGATGCCCAGGATTAAAATAAGCACAAGACCGCCGATGATCATTTCCTTGATGGCATTGCCGCGCAGCTCGACATAGGTTTTATAGGTATATATGGCTTTCCAGAACAGCAGCCCGGCGACAGCCAGGAGTGCAAAAAAAAGCGGATTGATGGTGTGCAAAATAGAAACAGAATAAATCATGTTGTAATAAACCACGGTTTTGCCCAAGAGCGAGAACCGTTACCTTTCGTTAAATTAATTTTTTCTTTTCATGGTGAGAAAGCTCAAGACTGAGTTCAGCAGGAACCTTCTTTTTGATCACTCCGATTTGGATACTGAAATAATAGTAATTGTAGTATTCAATCAGGGAAAAAGCATAAAGGATCAGGCCGAAAATATTCATGGTCATAAAAAAACCATCTGGCTGAAAAATCAGCAGATAGAGTAAATACAGCGGGTACAAGGCGAATAAAGCCAGATCCAGCTTTTTAAGCACAGCAAAAACCGGCATCACCCAGTCCATCGGGTTGCGGGGGTTATCCACCAACTGATACCGATAATACCAGTATCCGGCGCTTTGGAGGATGATAAAAATCAGCACCCCGCCGGGGATCAGCAGGCGCAGATCCAGGGGCTGACCGGTGGAGTCGGTGAGCAAATACATCAGCATACCGCAGACCAGGGCAGTGATCAGTTCGCTCATATACAAACGGTTCAGTTCTTTTGGGGTTTTTTCGGACATTTAAAGCTCCTTGTCATAATGATTCGGTTGGGGTAGGGGTTGAATTTTGATTTTGCTGTGATGGATGAAGTCGTCCAGCCGTTTGCGGTTAAAGTAAAGAACGGCAATGAGAACCGCATAAATGGCTACTGCAATAATAAACTGGATGGGGTTGTCATCCATGATTCCAGCACCGATCATGGTGTTGATAAAAACACTGGGGGTTCGGGCTAACAGGATAATCAAGATAAAGGTTTTTAACGGCATGGTAGAAAGACCAGCGATAAAACAAAGCATGTCATCGGGAAAAAGCGGAAAGAGAAAAATCAGAAAAAGAACCGTATTTAACTTCGATTCTTTAATGTGATCGTATTTTTCAAGCAGTTCCGAAGGGACAAAGCGCAGGACAAACGGCCGCCCAAACCGTTTGGCTAAAACAAAAACGATGATCGAGCCAGTCACGGTACCAGCAGCGCTGATTAAAAAACCGCCAATCGTACCAAAGAGGGCACCGCCGACCAGGCCGATGGTTCCACCAGGAATGGGGGCGATGATGATTTGGAGCAGCTGCAATAAAAAAAATGCCAGCGGCGTCCAGATGCCAAATTGTAAAAGAAAGCTCTGCAAGGTGTCAAGTGTCGAAAAAATTTCCATTTCTTACCTCGAATTCTTTTAATCATTTTAGCATAAAATCGGCAGATCCACACCATATTTTGAGGATCTACCGGAAGTAAAATATTTATTTAAGAAAAAAACAGTGAAATGCCAAGAGGAAACTTGGATTGAAAAGCCGCTAGTATTGCGCTGTCTCAAAAGCAGCCCCCGGGTACGAAGCACCAGCAATCGAGTATCAATATTTTTGACGTTAATGGATCGAGCTTATACACTGGGCGTCTTTCTTGGACGATATAGAGGATTGTTTCCCTGAAATTGCTCAATAAAATACGCGTAAAAGCTATAATATCGATATTAAATACAATTATAATGAATATTAAGTCTTTTTATATATAAAGGTGCAATTATAATGCAGAATAGGGTACTGCGTATTGACAAGCGAGTGTAAAGAAACTATAATTAAGACAATTGAATACAGAATTAAATTACTTACTGATCTTACTTTCCTACAGTTTTAAACCATGGAATTTAAGACGTTAGGGTTTTTCCGGAAACGGTTGGGCCTCCCACATTGGAAAAGTAAGAGTCTTTTAGAGCGTTATTTTGTAGTGTTTTTTGTGGGTTTAGTATATACTGAGCCCTCTTTTTTTGCAAAATTATATATTCCTGTTGTGGGTAGCGGGGTGATCTGACTTGATCCTGTATTTAAACGAAAGAGCGGTTAATCAATTTACTAATGAGAAAGGAAACCTTTATGAAACCATTAATTAATTGGGACGAGCTGCTGACACTGCTGACAGCTCATCTTGCTCCAAAACCAGATTCAGAACACAATCCAGAGGTTTTTTGGGACAAGCAGGCATCCATGTATAATCAGATGGCAAAGATGGAAAAAGTCTATACCCGCCTTCAAATCGATGCCATTCCGACAAGCGAAACGGATACGGTATTGGATGTTTGCTGTGGACCGGGAAGAATCACTGCAATGATAGCTCCGCGAGTGAAACACGTTACATCCATTGATGCTTCTTCCAAAATGCTGGAATATTGTCAGGCGAACTGTGAGGCTGAAGGAATAACCAATGTTACAACTCAATTTATGAACTGGAATGATATTATTCCCGATAAAACGGTTCACAGGCACGACATTGTTATTGCCTCGCGCTCTGTCGCCATGCAAGATATTAAGAAGTTGAATCAATTGGCAAATAAGGCGGCAGTTATCATTTGCTGGGCTAATGCGCCGCATATTCCTGTCATTTTGGAAGAAATGTTTAAAGATATCGGTGAGGTGCCTTCAAATAAGCTCGGCGATTTTAGAATTGATCGAAGACTCGGTTATAATATTACGTTTAACATGGTTTACGATCTGGGTTTAGATCCAAATATTGCAGTTGTTGATGATGGTTTTACAAAAGTCTATCCTTCATATGAAGCAGCTTATACTGATCTAAGACAATTGCGGCCGTTCGCTGATGATAAGCTTCCTATTTTTAAAGAAAATCTGGAATCGATGTTGACAAAAAACGATGATGGATCGGTAACGTTTCTGAAGCAAACAAAGAGTTTTGTTTTATGGTGGCGTCCTAAACACATCGATGACGTTAATAATTGAGCCGGTTATGGTGTAGTTGGCAGCAGCTATGGAAGTGTCTGATACCGGGTAGATCTTATGGAGGTGTTTTTTGAAAGAAACGGCTGTACAAAAAAAAGTTCAGATATTCCAATTCGATTGGACCGCTCAAAAAAATCGGATTATCGGGATGGCCTTAATACTATCAATTTTTCTGGTTGCCGGCATTTCGATATCGCTAGGGGAGTATAATATTCCGCTCGATCAAATGAGGAGTTTAGTCATTAGCCAGATCACCCAACAACCACTAGACGCCGCTGATCAAAAGGCAGCAACGGTGTTATTTTTAATTCGAATTCCCAGAATCATGCTAGCTTTACTGGTAGGGGCGGCATTATCAGCATCGGGGGCGGCTTATCAGGGCGTGTTCAAAAATCCGATGGTATCACCAGATATTCTGGGTGTTGCCGGAGGCGCTGGTGTCGGTGCAGCGATTGCCTTATTACTGGGTTTTCCAACAATTGGGGTGCATATATTATCATTTCTATTCGGCATCGGAGCAGTAACCTTGGTATTATTGCTGTCAAAATTGGTGGGAAAAAGTCAGGGGACGCTATTGATTATGGTGCTTTCCGGAGTCGTTATTTCATCTATTTTTTCAGCTTTAACGTCACTGATAAAATATCTGGCGGATGCGGATGATAAACTGCCGGAGATTACCTTTTGGCTCATGGGCAGCTTCGCACGATCGGGGAGCTATCAGAACATCCTTATTATGGGGTTTGTATTGATCATTGGCGGCATACCTTTGTTGCTCTACCGATGGCAAATGAATGTGCTGACATTTGGGGATGAAGAGGCTCAATCGCTGGGGATTGATGTCAAGAAAACCCGTTTAATTATTATCGGTTGTGCCTCGCTTTTAACAGCATCTTCCGTTTGTCTTTGTGGTGCCATCGGCTGGGTCGGACTAATCATGCCGCATATAACCCGGATGCTGGTAGGACCAAATTACAAGGTGCTTCTGCCAATCACCTTACTCAGTGGAGGCTTGTTTATGCTTATCGTCGATAATGTTGCCCGTTTGGTTGTTCCCGGCGAGCTGCCAATTGGAATTTTAACGGCACTCATTGGTGCCCCCTTATTTATTTATATGTTGTTTAAAGGAAGAAGTAATTGGTCATGAAGCTCGAATTGAACCATTTACAATGTAGTTACGATGAAAAAATCATCATTGACGATTTTACAGCCACCATTGAGACGGGAGAAATTCTTTGTCTGTTGGGTCCAAATGGTATTGGAAAGACAACCCTCTTCAAGACAATTTTACGATTTCTACCCATTAAAAAGGGCTCAATTACAATTAATGGCCAGGATATTTACGCGTATTCAAAAAAGGACTACGCCAAGCTGATTGGTTATGTTCCGCAGTCGCATACGCCACCGTTTGCCTATACGGTGATGGATGTCGTCGTAATGGGCAGAACGGTCCATATGGATGCATTTGGATCGCCGGGAAAAAAAGACTACGCCTTTGTAGCTGAGCTATTGGAGCGACTGGAGATTGAGGATCTTAAAAACCGCAGCTATACCGAACTAAGTGGTGGCGAACGGCAAATGGTTCTCATTGCCAGAGCTTTGGCACAGGAACCGGTTTTTCTAATGATGGACGAGCCAACCTCCAATCTTGATTTTGGAAACCAGGTCAAGGTGATTAAGAATATTAAAGATTTATCGAAGCAGGGTTTGGGTGTTATTATGACCACGCATTCACCAGACCATGTTTTTCAGTGTGATGCAAAAGTGGTACTCATGATGCATGACAAACGCTATCTGGTAGGACACGTATCAGAAATTCTCAGCGAAACATCGCTGACGGATACCTACGGCGTTCACATCGCCATTTTAAAAGATTACTACCATGAACAATCATTCAGTTTTTGTCAGCCAATATTTGAGACTAAACGATAATCATATTGATGATGCAATTTATTGCCGGATCATCTTATAAAGAAAGGAAATAAAATGAAAAAAAAGAAGTTTTTAAGTTGTGTTGTTGTTTTTGCCGTAGTCATTTCACTCTGTCTGGGAGGCTGTAGTACCGGCGTCGCCAGTACCGACTCCACCACGCGAATGGTTACTAATAGTGAAGGTACTGAAATTGAAATTCCAGCTCAAATTACCAAGGCTGCTCCAGCCATCGGAGCATTTGCACAAATGACCGAAATTGTCGGCGGGCCAGGAATGATTGCTGCCGCTGCCACGGATAATATCTCAGATTACTTTAAAACCGTATTCCCGGATTATCTTGAAAGTAATCCAAGTAATTATGATACCGGTTCTATCGAAGGTGTTATCGCTTCAGGTGCTCAGGTTATTTATGGACCAGACAGCGTTTATTCAGATGAGCAAATAGCCCAACTTGAACAGGCCAACATCCCCTTTATTACGATTAATAATATAAAAAACGTTGAGGGAATGTGCGAGTCATTTATGATTATTGGTGAAATTTTTGGCGATGATGGTGTCAAAAGAGCGCAGGGATTTGTTGATTATTATCAGGGCAATATTGAAAAGGCCAAGAAACTGACCGCCAAGGTTGAAGCGGCAAATAAGGTAACTATTATGAGTCTTCGCTATGCAGGAGGGGCTTATTCAACCATTAATGGACAAGATATTTGCAATGAATATTTTGAATCCGCCGGCGGGATTAATGTGGCTAAAGATTATACCAATACTTCTTCCGGTACCGGCTTATCCGTTAACACAGAACAAATCGTAACCTGGAACCCACAGGTGATTATGGCCTTTACCCAATCGGCTAAAGACGCAATTTTGAGTGATCCAACACTGGCTGATGTAGCTGCGGTTAAGAATCAGAAGGTTTATGTTTGCCCGTATGGTGTGTATAACTGGTCGGTCAGAAGCGGAGAAGGTGCGATGCTGCCGTTGTGGCTGGGAACGATAATGTATCCGGACCTATTTGCAGATACCGACATGAAACAGACTGTTTCTGATTTCTTTAAGAATTATTATGCTTATGATATTTCTCCTGAAGAAATCACCAAGGTTCTGGCTGGAAGTTCGAAATAAACAGGTTTTCAAATAACTTATAGCACTGCTTTTCAAAAGGGGACTTTTCCAAAACAGTTCGTTAACTGTCTTTGGAAAAGTCCCCTTTTTACTCCATTTAAATATCATCGGGATTAGGTAGTCAAATCCCGTCGGTTAAAAGCCACAAAGGTCAAACCGAAAAAGATCAGTGAGACGATCAGTAAAATTGCGGCGGAATTGAATGACAGCTGATCATTGATCATCAGATGAGCACCTTCAAAATACTTAAAGGGGGTCAAGACTTTCAGGAACGCCAGCTGATCATATAAATCCACCACCACGGATAAGATGAAAAACCCCATCACCAGCCCGGAGGCAGCGGCAGTGGCTCTTTTAGTATTTTTTAAAATCGATCCAAACAGAGTGCCCAAAGCCAAAAAGAATAGTTGGAGAATAAAGAGTGCCAGCATCGTGAGTGAAACCTTGTCGATCAGACCATTGCCGTCGTTGTGCTGGGCAATGAAAAAAACTGAAGCGGCAAAGGTCACCATATTAAAAATCAGAATATTGACGACCCCGGCCAGCAGCTTGGGCCAGATGACCTGAACCCGGCGCACCGGTTTGGTATAGATAAAATCGGCACAGTGATCCCGTTCTTCCTTGGATATCACGACCGCCCCGAACATCACTGCATGAACAGCGGCCAGCAGCATAAAGTAGAGAAAGAACACTGAATAAAACCCGGCGACCTTGGTAATATCCACCGAACCCATCCCAAAAACGACCATAATTTCTTTGGGAAAGGCATCAAACAGAGCATTGACATCCACCTGGGAATCGGCAAAGCCCTGATATTTCATCATTCCGGCAAAGATAATAAAAACCTGGGCACAACACCAGATGATCAGTGACTTAATATTGGCCTTCATTTCTTTTTTAAATATATTCATCGGGACGCCTCCTTTTAGGCTAGATCGATGGTAGATCTTTTCTGGCAAAAAGTTTGAAGGTCAGAAAAATAAACACACCGACTAAAACAAACCATAACAGTAAGTTCAGAGAATCGTAATTCATGTTTTTGGTTATTTCGGAAAGATTAAAATAGTCAAAGGGGGATACCAGGCCTAGTTTTTCATCTTTTAATGTTTCATTGAGCAGATGGATAATATAGAAAATAAAGACGACCCCCATACTGATCGGCAGAACGGTTCGGATCCGTCTTAAAAAAACGGAAACAAATAGACCCAGACTGGCAAAGAAAATCTGGATAAAGAGCAAACTCAGGGTCACGAGAGCAAACAGCTTGACATTGTAGGAAGTGGTGCTGAGCAGGGTCACCAGGATTAGAGCGGCGGTAAAAAAAATGGCATTGGTAATCAGAATCTGAACCAGGACGGCCAGGATTTTCATGGACACCACCCGGTTTCGGCTGACCGGTTTGACAAAGAGAAAATCGCCGGTTTTTTCGCGGACTTCCGCAGAAATGATCGAAACCCCCATATTCATGGCCTGGATGGCACCGGCCAGCAAAACGTACATCAGGGCAAATTGATAAAAGCTTAAAATACTGGAAAGCTCCAGATCAGCCACGCCGAAAGCCTGCTGAAATTCAAGAGGGAAACTTTCAAAGACTTTTTGGAATTCCTCCAGCTGTCCGGAAATAGACGGGTAAAGCAGCATAAACAGGCTTAAAACTCCAATCAGCGCAATACACCAGATCACCAGAGTGGTTCGGGCCATCCGAAGTTCCTGCTTTAAGATGTTCATGGCAGCTCCTCCTTCTGGTAATAATGCATAAAAATCTCCTCAAGACTGGGTTCCTCAACCAGTAGATTCAAAAGATTCTGGCCTTGCAGGCGCTCAACGATGCGATTAATATCCCCTTTAAATAAAAAATGGAGGGTGTTTTCACGAACGGTCAAATTGGTGACCCCTTCCAGATTAAAGTGATGCACATCAATAATTCCCTTATAATCGAGCGTGAATTTTTTATAATTGTGCTTTTGCATATCGCGGATATTTTCAACCCGGACAATGGTACCATCTTTAATGATGGCAACCCGGCCACACAGCTTTTGAACCTCAGAAAGAATATGCGAGGAGAACAAAACCGTCGCACCTTTTTGATTTTCCGCCCGGATCAGTTCAAAAAATTTCTGTTGCATCAGCGGATCCAGCCCCCCGGTGGGTTCGTCCAGAATAATCAGCTTAGGTTCATGGAGCAGTCCCTGAATAATACCGACTTTCTTTTTGTTTCCATAGGACAGGTCATCGATACGCTTATTTAAATCAAGATCCATGACTTCAGCCAGACTTTGAATTCGGTTGTAGTCGACATTATCATAGAAGCTGGCTGAGTAATTAAGAACCTCCCGAACCTTCATGTGCTCATAATAAAACACTTCCGAAGGCAGATAGCCGATATCCCGACGAATTTCGCTGCCGTATTTAAGGCAGTCTTTTCCGAAAATTGTGGCCGAACCACTGGTCGGATGGATCAGCGCCAGCAGAGCCCGGATGGTGGTCGATTTACCGGCACCGTTGGGACCGATGAAACCAAAGATCTCGCCTTCTTCCACAGAAAAGGATACGTTTTCAATGCCTCGATGTTTTCCATAATATTTTGTCAGCTGATTGATTTCAATTACATTCATGCAGATCCCCTTCTTTCAAATTTAATCGGATAATTTGGAGTACTGCAATTATTTTACCCTTATAAAGCAAAAATAAACAATCAGTTGGTTGGCACAATATCCCGGGGAAAAATAATTAATATTTTGTTAGAGGGTCTGTTCAAAGGGAATATAATTAAAGATAATAAAAACAAACTTGAGGCCATTAAGGTGAACGTGGTTTTTTAGATAAAAAAAATAGTAATTTATTTAATTATATTATATAATGATGAAATCAAGAGTAAAAAGTAAACATTTACAAATGATAAACGATCAATTTATCGCTTTTTTTTTGATTTTATCATGAGTAAAGCAGGTGAGAAAAGGAGATAGAAGAATGGAGCCAGCAGCGGCGAGCATGCTATTGATAGTTGGACTTGTTGGTGTAGTTGGGGTTCTTGTTGTATTATTAGTTCAAAGCAATAAAAAATTGATCAATCAAAGGATGGTGACAAAAAATGTAGAGGATATGCGAGATACCTTTATCGATGTGGGAGAAACAGTCATCTATTTAAAGGATGATGATCTGAACTATCTGTTTATTAATAAAGCTGCCGAACCTCATTATCACAAGTCGGTCCAGGATATCATCGGTCACGATGATTCATCCCTGGAGGTTGAACCCTTTGGACCGGCGATGATTGAAACTGACCGACAAGTTATTGAGCACAACGAGATCATCACATATGAAGAAAAACATAAAAATCGCAGTTATAAAATGAAAAAATTTCCGGTCAAATTAAGCGAAAACCAAATCGGTGTTGGGGCTTTTATCCGCGAAATTACGGATGAGGAGAAACTGATTAAAAAACAGGAAAGAGTTCTTTTTCGAAATAAGATTCTGGTTAATGTTTTAAGTAAAAATTTCAGAAACGATAAAAAGCAGCTGGATTATGTGTTGCACGAAGCCCTGAAACTGACAGAAAGCAAAATTGGTTATATCTGCTTTTATAATGAAAAAAAACAGGAATTCACCCTAAAGGCCTGGTCAAAGGGAATGCTTAAAGGCTCGGAAATGGAAGAACCACAACGGATCTACCAATTGGAAGAAGCCGGGGTATGGGGTGAAGCTGTTCATCAGAGAAAACCGATTGTGCTAAATAACGATGGAGCTGAGCCGACCGCCGGGCAGGAATTTCCCGGCGGTCAGAAAATTGTCGGAAATTTTACGACCATCCCTATTTTTATTGATGAAAAAATCAAAGCCGTTGTCGGCTTCGCCGGCAAAGAAGGCCACTATGATGACAATGATGTGAGTGAAATGACGGTGTTAATGAATGGTGTGTTAACCAATCAGGATAGACGGATCATTCAGAAAAAACTGTTTGAAGAACGCAGCAAATACTTTCAGACCCTGATCTCTATTGGCGATGGGGTGATGGTGGTTGATCCCGCTGGTAAGATTGAAATGCTGAATAAGGTGGCTCAGCAACTGACTGGCTGGACCAATGAAGAAGCCCGCGGAAAACACTATACCGAGGTTTTTGTTTTGTCCCATGAAGATCGCCGGCAGGAGATTGAGGATCCCATTGTTACGGCAATGGCGACCGATCAGACCCAGGAACTGAGAAACCATGCGGTGTTAACGGCAAAAGACGGCTCGGTCTTTCATCTGGAAGACAGTGCGGCGCCGATCAAGAATGAAAAGGGCGAAACGGTTGGTATTGTTTTAGTATTCCGGGATGTTTCCGAGAAAAAAGAGCAGCGCCAAGAGATTGAATATCTCAGCTTTCATGATGCCCTGACCGGGCTTTATAACCGACGCTTTCTGGAAGTGGAATTACTGCGGCTGGATAACGAAAGAAACCTGCCGATTTCGATTATCATGGGCGATGTCAACGGCTTAAAATTGACCAATGATATTTTTGGCCACGCTCATGGTGATGTTTTTCTAAAAAAAATAGCTGAAGTGATGCGTCGAATCTGTCGGGGTGATGATATCATTGCTCGGTGGGGTGGCGATGAATTTGTCATCATTTTGCCCAAAACCACTATCGAGCAAGCGAAACAAATTAAAAAGCGGATCAAAACCGAGTTTGCCCAAGACGGAGTAAAGATCATCAAAGGCAATATTTCCCTGGGCTGTGATGTCAAAACGTCGATGGAGCAGAAGATTATGGAGTGTCTGGAGTCGGCCGAAGAAAAAATGTATGCCGCCAAGATTCTGGAACGGGATGATTTTAAGAGCACCACCCTCGATTCGATTATCACGACGCTTCAAAGCGATAGCCCCCAGGAAGAAGAACATGCCCTGCGGGTCAGTCAATGGTGTCATGATTTAGGGGTGAACATGGAACTCCCCCATGTAAATATCAGACGGCTGAAATTGGCCGGTTATTTCCATGATATCGGCAAGATTGTCTTGCACAAAGACCTGCTGGAAGAGAACAGTGAACTCACCGAGGAAGAGATATCGGAAATCAAGAAACATCCCATTATGGGGTATCGGATTCTTAATGCCTTTGATGATACCATGCCTCTGGCCGATGCAGTACTCCACCATCACGAAAGATGGGATGGCAACGGCTATCCTAAGGGCCTAAAAGGCGAAGAGATCCCCTTTTTAGCGAGGGTAGTTGCGGTTGCCAGTTATTATGACCGGTTGACCTCGGCGCCGGAAGGGGTAGCCTTGGGCTTAGATCAACATCCGCTGATTCATCTGGAAAAAATGGAGGGGCATTTTGATCCAGAAATCAAACGGGAATTTATTAAGATGATCAAAAATCTTCCCAATTAGAACCGCTTAGTCAAAACAGCAAAAAGTCATCCGAGCTAAAAGCTCGGATGACTTTTTTAGATACTGTTTTCTGATACGCGAGCGCCTAAAGAATGACAATAAACCGAGCCCAGCAGCCGATCTCACTTTTTACTTTGATTTTCCCTTTGTGTTCGGCAACAATTGATTTGGCAATCGCCAGCCCCAGCCCATAGCCGCCGGTTGCCTTAGAACGGGATTCATCATAGCGGTAGAAACGCTGAAAAATCTTATCCTGTTGATCTTCAGGAATACCGGCGCCGGTGTTAAACACCTCAATGTGAATCTTATCACCAACGCGCTTAAGGGTGAGCTCAACCAGCCCATCATCGTCAGCATGTTTAATGGCATTGTCAATCAGGATGGCAATAACCTGTTTGATCTTATCAGCATCGCCCAGGTAGGAAAGGCCGTCCTCTATCTTAAGGCTGTAGTTTTTATGTTCTTCAAAGGCGGTGCTTTCAAAGGTTAAGGCAATGCTTTCTACGGCGTTGCTCAAATCAAAGGGTGAATAAACACCGATGGGTTTGCTGGCATCGAGCCGGGCCAGGGTGAGGAGACTGTTTACCAGGGTATTCATCCGGGTTGACTCGGACTGAATATAGGAAAGATATTTATTCGTCCCAATATCCGCTTCCAACACATCGGCATTGACGCTGATGACTGAGAGCGGGGTTTTTAGCTCATGGCTGGCATCCGAAATGAAACGTTTTTGTTTTTCAAAGGCTTCCGCGACTGGTTTAACCATCAGATTAGCCAGAAATAGTGAAACAAAGAAAAGGACAAATAAGGTAATACTGCCAATGATCAGCGAGGTGGTCAGCAATCGATCAGCCAGGTCATTGGAAATCCGCTGATCGACAATGACCAGCAGCTGCCCATAGGGTTTTTCAACAATCAGATACCGATAACCGTTAAGGGTACCGGAAGCTTTATTTTTTTCCAGAATCTGATTGGCCAGATCCAGAACTTCTGCGGATACCTGACTGGTATTGGTGCTTCCGTTGACCGAGAAGAGGTTGGTAGCGGGGTTAATTTTAACCGAAAAGGTTTTTTCCCGTTCAAATACATCCGGGGGAAGATGATTGGAAGATCCTGGCATCATCGGGTCTTCATAAGAAATCACACCATCATTTTCGGCCAGGGCTGATAACAAGGTCATGCTTTGACGTTCGCTGGACTGGTAGTTAAAATAGTTGATGGAACTAATAATCAATAAAAAAACCAGGGACAAAATAATCATTATGGTCGTGACAAAGCGGACTTTCAGTTTTCTGATCATATCAGTTTACCCTCACTCCGACATTTCCAGAAAATAACCAATACCCCGGTTAACCTTGATCTGCACATGAGATCCCACAAAATTAATTTTTTTCCGCAGAAACGAAATATAGACTTCGACATTATTATATTCGGCTTCGCTGTCAAAGCCCCAAACTTTTTCGATGAGTTGTTCCTTAGAAACAATCTGACGGGAGTTGATCATCAGGGTTTCCAGTAATAAAAACTCCTTTAAACCGAGTTTAACCGAAGCGGAGCCGCAAACAATCTCGCGGGTTTTCTGCCGTAATGTTAAGTCCCCCCAGCCGGGATCAGCGGAGATGATTTCACCTTTACGTCGGATCACTGCCCGGATCCGGGCCAGCAGTTCCCCGGTTTGAAAGGGTTTGGTAAGATAGTCATCGGCACCCCAATCCAATCCGGCAATTTTATCTTCTAATTCGGTTTTAGCAGTCAGCATTAACACCGGGGTTTCAATTTTAGCCTGCCGCAGTTCCCTGAGAACCATCAGGCCATCTTTCCGGGGCAGCATAATGTCCAGAATAATCAGATCGTAGATACCGGTCAGGGCATAATCCAAGCCGCTTTCCCCGTCCATGCAAATATCCACGCAATAGTTTTCTTTTGTAAAGATGGCTTTCAGGGCTTCCACCAGTCCCCATTCATCTTCCACCAGCAATAGCCGCATTCTGAAAACACCTCCTCGAATCGATTCTGATCTTTTTATTATAGCATTTTTAATTGAATCAAGCTTGAATTCCAGCTTAAAAGATTCTTGCTTCAATCTTTATTCAAGCTAGTCAAACTATGATAGGCCATGTTAAGAACGTGTTAAATCACACAAGGAGGTACGACATGCAATTCAGGCATGAACACAAACATTACATCAATTATCTGGACTATCTGATTCTGCGCAGTAAGTTAAGAGCCGTGCTGCAGCCGGATGCCAACACCAATGAGGACGGCGAATATCATATCCGCAGCCTGTATTTTGATAACTATCGGGATGTTGCCCTACAGGACAAGATCAGCGGGATTAACCGGCGCGAGAAATTTAGGATTCGCTGTTACAACAAGGATTTTGAATTTATCAACTTGGAAAAGAAGAGCAAGATCAACGGGCTTTGTGCCAAGATTAAAACCACAATCACAAAGCAACAGGCCGCTGCCATCCTGGCCCATGACACCGAATGGATGGCCAAAAGCGCCGAACCCCTGGTAGTCGAGTTATACTCCAAAATGAAGTCGGGACAGCTTAGGCCCAAGACCATTGTCGATTATAAGCGGGAGGCCTTTGTTTATCGTCCGGGAAACGTCAGGGTCACCATTGACCGGGATATCCGCACCGGTCTGTTCAGCACCGATTTATTCAATCCTGATTTACCGACCGTCGCCGCTGGAGATCAGCAGATTCTACTGGAGGTGAAGTACGACAAGTTTATCCCGGAGGTCATCGCCAATCTCATTCAACTGGACGGTCGCCGGCAAACGGCCTTTTCGAAATATGCGGCCAGTCGGATTTATAGCTGAACTTTTAATTTGTTTTAATTAAATCAAATCAATCAAATCAACGAGGAGATGCTAAATGAGTTTTAATGATATTTTTAATTCGAATTTTCTGGAAAATATAACATCGGTATCGATGATCGATATCGCCATCGCCTTAATTCTGGCCTTTGGCATTGGTGTGTTTGTCTATCTGGTTCATAAAAAGACCTATAAAGGGGTTATGTATTCATCCGGGTTTGGGGTTACCCTGATCGCCCTATGTATGATTACCACCTTTGTAATGTTGGCCATCACCAGTAATGTGGTGCTGTCATTGGGGATGGTTGGGGCGCTTTCGATTGTCCGATTCCGAACCGCCGTCAAAGAACCCCTGGATATCGCCTTCGTCTTCTGGTCCATTGCGGCCGGAATTGTTTTGTCTGCGGGAATGATCCCCCTGGCTATTCTTGGCTCAGTGATGATTGGGCTTATTTTGCTGGTGTTTGTCAATCGGAAACCCAATGAGCTGCCCTATATTGTGGTGGTCAACTGCAGTGATCGTGAAGCGGAAGCTGAAGTTAAAAAATATATTGCCGATAGTGTCACCAAAAGCATTATTAAAAATAAAACCGTTTCTAAAGAAGGGATCGAACTAAACATTGAGGTGCGTCTCAAAAATGATGACACCGATTTTATTAATAACGTGGTTGAGCTTAAAAATGTGAACCACGCCGTTCTGGTCAGCTACAATGGCGAATTTATGAACTAAGAGAGGTGACCGCATTGGCAGATCACAAGAATATTGAACGGATTTGCATGATCATCGGCATCATTACGCTGGTCATCGGCATTGTTTTCATTTCTTTTGGCGAAAGCCTGGGGATTACCGCCGAGACCAGTACCGATTTAAGCTATGTGACAAAATTATTTGATGATACCGTGGTTCATACCATTGATGTTGAGATCAGCGAAACGGATTGGAATAGTCTTCAGGAGAACGCTTCCGAGGAAGAATATCAGCTTTGTGCCGTCACCGTTGATGGTGAAAAGCTAAATAATGTGGCCATTCGGCCTAAGGGAAATTCATCCCTTTCCAGTGTGGTTGCGTCGGATTCTGAGCGGTATAGTTTTAAAATTGATTTTGACAAATACAGCGATGGCTTAACCTATCACGGTCTGGATAAGCTAAATCTGAATAATATCATTTCGGACAATACCTATTTAAAAGAATACCTGAGCTATGACATGATGGCCTATATGGGGGTGGCAGCACCGCTTTCCAGCTTTGTCAAAGTGTCCGTTAATGGCGAATATTTTGGACTCTACCTGGCGGTGGAAGGGGTTGAAGAGGCCTTTGCTCAGCGAAATTACGGCTCAGACGAGGGCAATATTTATAAACCTGACAGCATGCAAATGGGCGGTGGCGAGAGGCCGGACATGACCAATATGCCGGAAATGCCCCAGGGAACTGATGGGAGCCAGAGGCCAGACATGAGCGAATTGCCAGATATGAGCGAGATGCCCGATATGAGCCAGATGGGAAACATGGGCGGGCTCTTCGGTAATGATGTGGCCTTGATTTATTCAGACGATGAATTGTCCAGTTATGAAAGCATTTGGGACGGGGCTGTCTTTGATATCACCACCAGTGACAAGAAGCGTCTGATTGAATCCATTAAACAGCTTAACGCCGGAGAAAATCTGGAAGAAGTGGTGGATGTGGAAGCCGTGCTCAAATACTTTGTGGTGCATAATTTTGTGAACAATTACGATAGCTATACCGGCAGCATGAAACACAATTACTACTTGAGAGAAGAAGATGGCCAACTATCGATGATTGCCTGGGATTATAATCTGGCTTTCAGTAACTTCATGGGTGGAATGGGCGGCGGCACGGAAGCAAATATGGCCACTGCCAGTATCGATGAAGCGACAACCCTGGTGAATTACCCCATCGACACCCCGGTGTCTGGCACGACCATGGATGAGCGGCCGCTACTCAATGAACTGCTTTCTAATGAGACGTATCGGGAACAATACCATCAGTATTTTCAGGAATTTATTTCCGGCTACTTTGAAAGCGGTCAGTGTACCGAGACCATTGATCAGGTGACAGCCCTGATATTTGACTATGTTAAAGACGATCCCACAGCCTTCTGTACCGATGAAGAGTATCAGGCCGGGGTTGCCGTCCTAGAACAATTCTGTGCGCTCCGGGCCGAGAGCATCAGCGGTCAGTTGGATGGCAGCATTCCCGCAACCACCGAGGGACAGACCGCCCAGCCGACCACTCTGATCGATGCCAGCAGTCTGGATGTTTCTGCCATGGGCAGCAGTATGGGCGGTGGGATGGCCAGGGGTATGTCAGCACCGACTACTGTAGATCCAACAGCAAGTGACGCTCCCACGGTAACCGATCAGACAACGACGGGGACAGCGACCGATCAACAGTCGGTCAAGGGCCAACAACCTCCAAATCGACCCAGCGGTGATGTTACAATGGAAAAAACGGCCAATCAACCAGGCAGATCGCACCGAAGCAACAACCACTGCCGGGGATCAAACTGGGGAAGGACAAACCACCCCGACCAATGAGAACGGCCAGCAAAATAACCGCTTCAATCCCAATGGTGCGACAGCAACAAATGGAGATCTCTGGAGCCTAATGCTGCTGGGCGGCTCTTGCCTGCTGTTGGTTCTGGGCATTCTGGTGACGAAACTTTACAAACGATAAGTACATACAGGTTAGAAAGATTGACTGATAAACAAATCACCAAAAAGCGGCGGTTAGCCACTGGGTACCTGCCGCTTTTCAAGAACTACCCATGATTTAAATCAATGGGTATAGAAATTGTGGGGGCGCAAAGAAAAGATTGACTTTTATCTCGCTCTGCCGTATAATCAATAAGCATGAAAAATTTGAATAGTTTTTTGTTCTACCTGAGGAGAGATGTCTGAGTGGTCGAAGGAGCACGCCTGGAAAGCGTGTGTACGTGTAAGCGTACCGAGGGTTCGAATCCCTCTCTCTCCGCCACCAAATTTAATAAAGAAAT
>JAQUWM010000159.1 GCA_028692885.1 Acetobacterium sp.
GCTAAACAAGAGAGGAAATTCGATGAAACTGGAACAACTGTTAAATGAACTGGAAATAATTGAGATCAGAAATAATCAGCCTGATTGCGAGATAAAAAATATTTGCTACAATTCCCGGGTAGCCGGAGCGGGTAGTCTGTTTGTTGCCATCTCTGGATATGTGACTGATGGTCATCAATATATTGGTAATGCGATCAACCAGGGCGCTGCTGCCGTGGTTCATCAAGATGACCTGGCCGACTATCAGCCGGAGATAAGCTACATAAAAGTCAGCAATTCTCGCCATGCCCTGGGGATTCTGGGGAGCAGCTTTTACGGCAGACCATCCCAGTCGATGGTCGTTACCGGGATTACCGGAACCAATGGCAAAACCTCGCTGACCTATATGCTTAAACATATTTTTGAGACTCACGGTCACAAATGTGGTCTGATTGGAACCATCCATAATCTAATTGGCGATCAGGTCGTTGATAATCGGGGACGGACGACCCCGGAATCGCTGGAAGTCCAGGAGATTATCAAAGAAATGAAGGATGAGGGCTGTTCCCACTTATTTATGGAAGTTTCGTCCCACGGTTTGGCCCTGGATCGGGTTAATGGGGTGGATTTTGACTATGGTATCTTCACCAACTTAACCCAGGATCATCTTGATTATCATAAGACCTTTGAAAATTATTTTGATGCCAAGGCCAAGCTCTTTTTTCAGGTAAAAAAAGCCAACATTATCAATGGAGATGACCCTTGGGGTCAGAAGTTGTGCAAAATACTGGCCGAAAAATCAAGCGTTCCGGTGTTTACCTATGGCTTAAACCCAGGTAATGACTATCACGCCAGCGATCTTGTTTTTGGCTCGAGAGGAACGGCGTTTACGCTCGTTACGCCGGATGCGGAAGAAAAATTATTCTTAAATATTCCCGGTGAGTTTATGGTCTATAATGCCGTAGCCGCGATTGTTGCCGCGATCGCAGAAGCGGTCCCGATGGCGGTGATCCGGGAAGCTCTGGCGACGATGCCGGGAGTTTCCGGACGGATGGAAATTTTAGCAGTCGATGCTCCTTTTGATGTGATCATCGATTATGCCCACTCCCCGGATTCGCTGGAAAAACTGCTCCAGTCGGTGCGAAAAATCTTCACGGGCCGGATTATTTTGGTCTTTGGCTGTAACGGTGACCGGGACAAGGAAAAACGGCCGATTATGGGTCGGATCGCCGGAGCCAATGCCGATATGGTCGTGGTGACCTCGGACAACCCGGCCAGTGAAAACCCGATTGACATTATCAATGCTGTAGTAGCAGGCGTTCGCGAGAAGACCGATCAGTATGCTACCGTGGAACTCCGCCATGAAGGTATCTATTATGGAGCCACTCTGTGTCGTCCCGGGGATGTCCTGGTGTTAGCCGGTAAAGGCCATGAAAAACAGGAAATCATGAAAGACGAAACCCTTTATTACAATGAATGGGACACTGCCAGAGAAGCCGTTGCACGGTTAAAATTGCAGTCTGAGAATTAGAAAAGGGCGAGAAAAAAAGCACCCGTCGGGTGCCAGTGCCAGTGCTTGATGCCAAATAACCAATTTTAACGCCCGCTCCTACGTTAAATATTTAATTCAACTTATATATCTTTTAAACCAGTCCGAAATTTCATCATAACAAGCACCCAGCGGGTGCTTGTTATGATTTCAGGGTTAAAACAATCGGGCAATGATCCGAGCCCATCACTTCATCAAGAATATCGGTACACGCAACCTGGGGCATCAGGTTTTCAGAGACAAAGAAGGAATCGATTCGCCACCCAGCGTTGTTGGCCCGGGCATTAAAGCGATAAGACCACCAGCTGTATTTGATCGCTTCAGGATGTTGCACCCGCCAGCTGTCGACCATGCCGATGCTGAGAAAATCATCGACCCAGGCTCGTTCTTCGGGCAGGAAACCAGACCGCTTGGAATTTTCTTTGGGATTTTTCAAATCGATTTCCCGGTGGGCAATGTTGATATCCCCGCCGACGATCACGTTTTTACCGGCGGCCAGCAGCAATTGGACATCATTTTGAAGACAGCGATTGAAATCCATTTTAAAGGCGAGCCGCTGCTCATCTTTCTGGCCATTGGGGAAATAGACATTATAAAGGATAAAATCCGGATATTCCATCATAATGGTACGACCCTCGTTGTTAAAAACAGGGTCGGATAAACCAGTGCGGATGGCCAGCGGTTCGGTTTTATAATAAACTGCCGTGCCGCTATAGCCTTTTTTTTCGCCAGAGTGAAAATAGGCCGAATAGCCAGGGATGTTGAGCAAATTGTCTTCCAGTTGATGATCATGAGCCTTGGTTTCCTGAATGCAGAGAATGTCCGGATTGGCTGCTTCAATAAAGGGCAAGAACCCTTTTTTAAAAGCCGCCCGAATGCCGTTAACGTTCCACGAGATAATTTTCATATGTTACCTTCCTGTTAATTAAATTATTAAAATAGCCGTTTTGCTGTTTTTAAATTATGTATTGTGACATTATATTGTCGGGACGATCCGAGATCGCCCGCCGGCAAAGGTTACTATTATAAATAGATCTCGTATAAGTAGATCTCGACTTGATTGAATCCAGATAGTAACTTGTTTGTTCAGTTGGATGAGTTCCCTTTTTCCAGATTTTCGAGGGTTTCGAGGCGATCCATAATCGCCAGTAATTCATCTTCCAGAACCGCCTTTTCTTCAGCCAGTTCCTGCAAAACGGTATAGTCTTTGGTGATTTCGGAAAGCTTCTGGGTAACAAAATCGAGTCGCTGATCTTTGCCTTCCAGATCCAGCAGCAGCGCTTCCTGCTCCCGTTTTTCCTTGTAGGTCAGACCAGGCTTGCGGATTTTGGGTTTTTCGATGGGGGGCTGTTCAAATTTTTTCAGCGCTTGATCGGGGGTTTCGTCTTTAGTGCCCAATCCGGTCAGGGGATGTTTTTTAATATAATCCGAATAATTCCCGGTTTGGGTGGTAATATGGCCTTGGCCGTCAAAAGAAAAAATCTGCTCACAGGTGCGATCCAAAAAATAACGGTCATGGGAAACAGTCAGCATCGAACCCTGAAAGTCGTCCAGATAGGCTTCCAGAATGGTCAGGGTGTCAATGTCCAGATCATTGGTGGGCTCATCAAACAGCAGCACGTTGGGAGCCATCATTAAGATTCCCAAAAGATAGAGCCGCCGCCGTTCTCCACCGGAGAGTTCGGAAATGTAAACCCATTGGCTGTTTTTATCAAACAGAAAAAGTTCCATCATCTGAGCAGCGGTGACGGTATCGCCCCGGGAATTTTCCATCACTTCGGCTTTTTCCCGGATATAATCAATGGCTCGAAGGCTCAGATCCATATCTTCGGATTCCTGAGAAAAATAACCGAGTTTGACAGTATCACCTAGGGTGATGGTGCCGCTGTCCGGTTGCAGTTTTCCGGATAGTAAATTAAGCAGGGTCGATTTGCCATAACCGTTTTTCCCGATGATCCCAATCCGTTCGCTGGGGCCGAGAATCATCGAAAAATCAGCGATGATTTTCTGAGTACCGAAGGACTTGCTTAAGTGCTCAATTTCAATGACTTTTTTGCCAAGGCGGGAAAACCCCACCGAGATTTCCATCTGGTTTTCAGAAAGATCGGTGGCCCGCTCTTTAATCTCTTCAAACCGCTGAATTCGGGCTTTCTGCTTGGTAGTTCGGGCTCGGGCACCGCGGCGGATCCAGGCCAGCTCCCGGCGATAGAGGTTTTGACGTTTTTCTTCGATGGCGGTTTGGGCTTCGCGGCGGTTGGCCTTCTGTTCTAAAAAGTCGGAATAGTTACCGGTATACTCATAGAGGTTGCCCTGATCCAATTCAATCGTTTTGGTCACCACCCGATCGAGAAAATAGCGGTCATGGGTAACCATCAGCAGGGCTCCTTTACGGTTTA
>JAQUWM010000160.1 GCA_028692885.1 Acetobacterium sp.
GGTTTTTGAAAGTGCAGTATGGATAATATCCCATTGCTTCTTTTGCGTTTCCAGTTCAATCAGTCCTTCCTCTTTAAGTTTATAGTATTTTCGCTTTCGTCCACCGTCAGAATTATGCCAATAAGACACAATGAAATTCTTTTCTTCAAGACGATGGAGCACGGGATAAAGCATCCCCTCGGACCAGACAAGCTCGTCTCCGGTTAATTCTTTAACCTTCTTGATAATTGCATAGCCGTAACTATCGTTCTCCTTTAAGATGGATAAAATAAAGGGCGTCGCAGAGGCCGCAATCAAATCCTTTGATACATTCATTCATAACCTCCTATATACATAGATCTATTAGGTATAGTTGCATTATACATAGAACTTCTAGGTAATGCAAGTCTTTTTGGCAATAGACAAGAGAATATTTGAGGGATCTTAATTTTCATGGGGGGTGATTTTACGGTTTGGTGAGAGTGTTGACAATTACTGAAAAATAGTATGCATCCAGGCAAATATTAATAGGCGATAAAACCGAGTCTGAAACATTTTTCAATACAGCGGATAATCTGGAACTCTGAAATCCCGGATTGATGGGGTTTTGCGTCATCGAAAAATAAATAGTGATTATGATTGCAATTAACCGATAAACATGATAAATTGAATTTAAGTTTTGGTTCTCTGATCGATGTTGATGAACTTATATGCACCACATTTTAGCACTCAGCCGGAGAACGCAGAGATAGAATTATTAATGGGGAAGACTATTTTTGACACTCGGAATAAAATAAAACTTAAAATTAAGTGAGGGAAAAATGTTAGGACTAAACTATAAATTACTGCAATTAGAAGAAAACAATCAACATATTATGACAAGTATTGTTGGAGCAGGACAAATGGGTCGTGGAATGGTTGGGCAAATAATGTCGATGAAAGGCATGCGTCCGGCAGTGGTTGTTGATATTAGTATTCAAAATGCAATCAATGCCTATCAGAATGCGGGTTTAAAAGAAGGCGATTATGTGATTGCCAACACCATATCAGAAGCCAATGACCTGCTGAAAAAGGGGAAGTTCATTGTAAGTGATAATCCTGAAATTGCCACAAAAACCGCTTTGATTGATTGCGCAGTTGATGCTACTGGCGTTCCTGAAGTTGGCGCAAAAGTTGCTATTGATAGTATCAATGCGGGCAAACACATTGTGATGTTAAACGTGGAAGCCGATGTTTGCATTGGTCCGATGCTATATAAAATGGCTCAGAGTGCTGGCGTGGTATACACCGGATCAGCAGGAGACGAACCGGGTGCAGTGCTGGAACTTTATGATTTTGCAGATGCGCTTGGATTTGATGTTCGGGTCATCGGGAAAGGAAAAAACAATAAGGTTGACAAGGCCGCCAACCCAGATTCTGTTTTAGAAGAAGCAACCAGAAAAGGGGTAAGTCCTAAAATGTTGACGTCCTTTAAAGATGGGACAAAAACGATGGTGGAAATGACTGCGATGTCTAATGCGACCGGCTACCTCCCGGATATTATGGGTGCCCATGGTGAAAAAGGAACGGTTGCCGAATTACCAGATCTTTTCAGGCTAAAAAGTGAGGGCGGGATTTTAAATAACTACGGCATTGTTGATTACATCGATGGCGTTGCTCCAGGGGTTTTTATTATTATTTCAACCGAACAACCGGATATTATCCATGAATTGAATTATCTCAGCATGGGAAAAGGGCCAAACTACGTACTTTACCGACCTTATCATTTATGCAGTTTGGAGACGCCGTTATCTGTTGCAAAAGCAGTAATTGATGGAATTCCGACAATTGCACCGCGAAAAGGATTGGTATCGGAAACCATTACCGTTGCTAAACGAGATTTAGTAGCCGGGGAATATCTGGATGGGATTGGCGGATTCTCAATTTACGGTAGCTTTGAAAAAGCCACGGTGGCCCAAGAAAAAGGGGCATTGCCAATGGGGCTTGTCGATAAAAAGACGAAAATGCTCAATAATGTTAAAAAGGGGGAAATTGTAACCTACGCAGATGTTGCGTTGGATGACGATTCGCTGATGGTTCAATTAAGAAAGGTTCAAGAGAAACTCTATCTATAAAAAAGTCAAATATAGATTCATGTTGATATGCCATGATCTGATCGAAAACACTAAAACAGCTTAAGGATGAGCAAAAATCGAAACGAGGAAATAATGAAAAAAATCTATATCTACGTCTTTCTGACTGGAATGCTTTTTGGATCGATGGAGGTTGCCTTGAAAATTGGGGGAGCGACATTTAATTCCATTCAGCTGACCTTTATTCGATTCTTAATAGGAGGGCTTTTTCTGTTGCCCTTTGCAATTAGCGATCTCCGAAAAAAACAGATAAAGCTCGGCAAAGGCGACCTGGGTTATCTGTTTACACTGGGATTAATCTGCATCTGCTTTAGTATGGTGCTTTTCCAGCTTGGCTTAATGGGCATTAACGCCAGTCTGGCAGCACTGATTTTTTCGATTAATCCGGTATTTACGATGATCTTTGCGCATTTTATTGTGCATGAAAAATTTACAAAAAAAAAGACCATCGCATTGACCATTAGTATAATCGGGTTGATTATTGTGATGAACCCCCAAAAACTCGTCTCCGGCGAAAATAATAGCTGGTTTTTGTTAATGACCCTGGTGGCAGCGATTGCCTTTGGGTTGTACACCGCCTATGGTAAAAAAAGAATTGCCAAAATCGGCGGAGTGGCTCAAAACAGTTTTAGCTTTCTGATGGGTTCAGGGGTACTGCTGATGATCTTGCTTGTTAGCGGACAACCGGTTTTTCAGGGTGTAAGTCTGGAAACTGCACCGCTGCTTTTTTATCTGGGTGTATGTGTGACCGGGATCGGCTATTTCTTTTATCTGAAAACTGTCGAAATCGCCGGGCCTTCCACGGCATCGATAGCATTTTTTATTAAACCGATGGTTGCCCCGCTTTTTGCCTTAATTATCCTGGGTGAAACCATTACCTTAAACATCGGGATCGGACTGATTTTCATATTATTTGGATCGTTTATTAACCTTACTGATGGTGATAAACTGGTCAGGATGTTCAGATTAGAAAAAGTGTTTTATCGAGAATGAAAAAAATGCGATGTTTTTATAAAAACTAGTTGACAAAGAGCTAAAAAGTCTTTATACTAACAAAGTCGTCAAAAACAGCGACGGCGAAAACAGAACAACACAGAAAACAACTTAAAAGAATTTCGAAAAACAGCTTGACAATCACAAGAAACGACGATATAATAGAAAAGCTTCTTCGGTAGGAAACTGCCGGCAAAACAATGAGAAGCGGCGGTCATAGAAAAGAGAATAGTACCATAAAACCTGTAAAACAGCCGAAACATCCGCAAGGGTGAAGGATGGCTAAAATAGAAACAGAGAGATGTCCTCTTTAAAACATTAACTCGGCAGAGGATAAAGTGCACTCGGTAGAGTATAAAACACAGTTATTCATGAGACAGCATTTAAAAGCCTAACGGCTTTAAATACAAACTTTTATTGAGAGTTTGATCCTGGCTCAGGACGAACGCTGGCGGTATGCTTAACACATGCAAGTCGAACGAGACGAGATGGAAGTGCTTGCACGGAAATCTTAGAAAGTGGCGAACGGGTGAGTAACGCGTGGGTAACCTGCCCTATGGAAAGGAATAGCCTCGGGAAACTGGGAGTAATGCCTTATAAGATACATTTGTCGCATGGCAGAAGTATTAAACGCTCCGGTGCCATAGGATGGACCCGCGTCCCATTAGCTAGTTGGTGAGATAACAGCCCACCAAGGCGACGATGGGTAACCGGTCTGAGAGGGCGAACGGTCACACTGGAACTGAGACA
>JAQUWM010000161.1 GCA_028692885.1 Acetobacterium sp.
ATCTTCGAAAGATCAATATATATCCTTACAAAATATTGTCAGCCAAAGAGCCCAACAAATCGCTAAACTTATTAATGCCCCATTCGAGAGTATTTCTTTTGATCTATTATGGAATAACCGGTATTTTAAAGATGGTACTACACTATTCGAAACCAATTTATAAAATATTTTGAGCTTACAATAAATTAGTTACAGACCCGTATACGCATTTATGTTATGCAATATTAAACCCCGCAAGGACAGAACAGGGAAGGGTTATCAGGTAATATCTCTATGCTAAATACCGGCAAGAGATAAAGTGCAGACTTAACAGCGGTTATAAATGAATAAACAAGGAGGACATAGGTTTTGAGCTTAAGTCCTCTTTTTTTCTTAAATTTTGATAATTGTATAAAGGAAATTTATAACAGTTGTCGAATAGTTGTATTTGGAACGGGCCGTTTAAGTAAAGGTGAGTTTGAGTTAAGAACAAAACCGGTTATAGGAGTGATTAGGTTGAATATGAATTTAATTCGGGAGTTTGTTGATAAATATAAGGAGACCTATACATATGAAAATCAAAAAATAATGTATGAAGAATATTTAAAAAAGGCGAAGGACGAAGCAGTCACTGAATTAATTCCTTTTTTCGAGAAAATTAATAATTTATTTCTTCGTAAGAAGGTTGATGAGAAATTGCTTTTTGAAGATTCAGCATTTAAGGATCTGGACGTCGAAGAGCAAGAACTACTTAAAGGATTGGGAAGGTATTTTGAGGCTAGAAGACTTGTTCTCATCAAGAAAAATGAGGAAGCGGCAGACATGCTTGACATGGAGGGTATGCTTGATGAGAAGATTAATCTTACACATGCGTTATTATGGACAGTAGAAGGCGATGCGCTTTTTGCAAGGGGAAAAAAGAATGATATTGATAGGGCTGAAAGTCGTTTTCGCAAGGCAATACAGTTAGAAGATAAATATGCATCGGCTCACTTAGGTCTCGCCATTGCCTTATTTAAAAGGAATAGTAACATTTATAATGAAGAAATGGAAAAGGCATTGGAAACTGCTGAAAAATTAGGGGCAAAGGCGCAGGTGGCTGAGCAGCGTGGCTTTATGAATCAACAATACGGCAAAATAAAGGAAGCCGTTTCATTTTATGAGGAAGCTATTAAATACGATCCGTGTATGTTGATAGCATTGAGATTCTTGGCACCTTATTATTGCGATATAATGGATAACGATGTGGCATTAAATAATTTTAAAAAGGTAAAAACCATAATGCCTGACGATGAAGCATTAAATATTTTAGATAAGGCAAATAATATAATGCCTGACGATGATCCAGACATTAATTTTCTCAAGGGGTTGGTACTCCTGAAAAAAGGAGAAAGAGAAAGTAACTCCAAACAGGCAGAAGAATATTTGAAAAAGGCACGGAATCGGTACAAAGTATTAAATAGTAAATTCTATCAATCTTTTTCGGACGAATTGTTAAAAGAAATTGAAGTTGATACTCAAACGCGCGAGAATCTTATGAGTAATCCTAACTCGGTAGCTAAGATATTGTGGCAGACAATAGAAAAGAAGATCGATTATACAGTTTTTCATAATAAAGAGAAATTTCTTGATTTTATCGCTCCCAAATTATCTGAAACTGTAAGTCAGAAGATTGAATTCGAAGTCCTCCGGCGCTGGAATTCCTATACCCCGATAATAGCCGATAATCACTTCGCCAGCAAGGGTGGGGGCTACTTTATCAATATAAAAGGCAAGGGGATAGTGGTTGATCCCGGTTTCAACTTTATCGACAACTTTAGAGAGGCCGGGCACAAGTTTCATGAAATAGATGCAGTATTGATTACACACGCACATAATGACCATACGGCCGATTTGGAATCCATTCTTACGCTTTTACATAAATATAATAAGGAATTAGAAGGCGAGGAAACGTTTAACCGGGATAATACAATTCGTGCTGATATGGCTATGTTTAATAACAAGTCCATTAGGTGTGGGGAAAAGGAAGAAGATATAGAATTTGTTAAGAATTGTAAAGAAGAGTTTGAACGAAGAAAAAAAATTATTGATTTATTTCTAACTAAAAGCACTTTGGACAAATATAATGGACTACTTAGCTTGCAAGCCGATAATTATAGAATACATGTTATTGAAGCGAAATTTGATGGCGTCCAGCAGAATGATAAAAATTATGCGAATTGCGACCAAATAAAGTTCAACGCCAGCAGTATAATCATTGGTGACGATGACGAAAAAAACTGCGTTCACATACAAGTGATACCTGCTAAACACGACGATCTTATTTCTCTTAGAGACTCGGTAGGTTTTGTCTTTGAATTCACAGAGACAAATTCTATTTTAATAATTACCGGGGATACGGGATGGAGCAAAGAAATTAAAGAACAATATTTCAAACTGTCAAAGGATTACAAAGAGAAAGGTTATAAAATAATATTGGTTGCCCACCTGGGCGGATTTTATGAGAAGGAGATAGAATATGATCCCAATCCATACCCAGATGCAGAAATTACGAGTCCGCCATTCTATAAGCATCATCTTGGACGTTTGGGTCTGGCCAGCCTGCTTGAAACGCTAAAGCCTGATTATTGCTTTATTTCCGAGTTTGGTGAAGAATTCAAAGGGAAAAGAATTAATCTTGCTAACATATTTGATGAAGTATTTAAAGATACGGTTATTTTGCCGGTTGATAACGGGTTTAAATACGATGTTGTCAATGATAAAGTAAATGTGATTACGAAAGAAGATCCAGATAGCTGTCAAAATGAGTATGGCTATGTTGATCTGAAGGATGTTAAAGCTCATAAGTCCAAAGACGATTCTTTGCAATATTATTACCAGAGTAGATTACTCAAAATGTTACGCAGGAACTGGAACATGAATTAAAAAGAGAAGATTTTAAAAGTTATAACATAAGAGAGTCGGTGTATCCCGATTGAAAGTTGCACTTGTACATATATCGGCAGGAGTGGACGCTACTCCTGCCTCGCCCGTTATAGACCATTTGGGAATGGAGATGCTCTCCGGCGCGCTTGCCAGCGCGGGTTATTCTCCGGTGCAGTTTGACAGTCTGCTGCAGGGCTTATCCGCCACTATGCTGGTCGAAGCTATACTGAAAGAAGAGCCCGGCATCGTGGCCTGCAGCATGAACTATGCCAATTGGAGCCAGTCTCTGCAATTGCTGAAAGAGATCAAAGCTGCAGATAGTTCCGTTTTTTGCGTGGCCGGTGGGTACTACGCCACGTTTCATTGGGATTCCATTTTGTTGAACGAGTGTTGCGACTGCTGTATTATCGGAGAAGGAGAGCGGCCGCTGGTTCAATTGTGTGATGCTGTATCCAAACGCCTTCCCCTGGACGGCATAGCGGGAGCGGCGCTTCGCCGGGACGGGAGGCCGGCTTGCAATTCCCCGGCCAGGACGGATTTGAATTGCTGGTCGTTGCGGGCGGACCGGCAGTTATTGCCCCTGCTGGAGCGATTCCCAGACGGGAGCAGGAAAATTGCCCTGGAAAGATCGCGGGGATGCTACCATAATTGCGCCTTTTGCAGCATTGCGGCGCAGCAGGGATTATCCGGGCAGGCGGCCAGGCGGCGGGTGCGCGACGCGGATGATCTTGTTGATGAAATGCGGATTCTTCAGAGCAGGAGTTCTATCAGGGATTACTGGTTTATGGATGCAACCTTTTTGGGACCGGCTGGTGGAAAACATCAGGATTTGGAATTGGCTAAAAAATTGACTCAAATAAATGACGGCTATATGAATCTCGAAATCGATACCAGAGCCGACACGATAAACA
>JAQUWM010000045.1 GCA_028692885.1 Acetobacterium sp.
ATTTTAATTTGGCATCCTTAATCTGATAATGCGTCACTCATATAGAAAAAAAGACTTAAACCGGCTTTTGGTTTAAGTCTTTTTTTATTTCTTTATTATTTCTTTTCATTTGATCTAATTCAATCTATTCAGTCAAGCGGTACTCGTCCATGGCTTGGTTCACCAGAGTATCTGCCTGGTTGTTATAAGGATTATCGGCATGACCCTTGACCTTGTGAAAGGTCACCTTATGGCTGTTGACCAGCTGATCCAGTTCGATCCAGATTTCCCGGTTTTTTAATGCCCCCGCTTTTCCCCTGGTCCAGTTCTTGGCCTTCCATCCGCCAATCCAATTCTGCAGGTAGGCATTGACAACATAGGCCGAATCACTGTAAATATGAACCTCGCAAGGCTCCTTTAACAGCTTTAAGCCTTCAATCACCGCCAATAACTCCATCCGGTTGTTGGTGGTGTTCTGATAGGCCCGCTGGTACTCTTTGGTAACATTTTTTTCAGGATAAATCAGGACGCCGCCGATAGCGCCCAGGTTTTCCCCTTCTTGACCATTGCCGCGGCAACCGCCATCAGTATACAGATGAATAACTTTCATGATCTTCCTATTTTACCACGATATTGAAAATCTTTCCCGGAACGTAAATCTCTTTAACAATGGTTTTACCCTGAGTATAGGCCACGATGTTCTCCTGGGCCAGGGCAATCGCCTTGGCTTCGTCCTTATCAGCATCAACCGGAATGGTAATCGTACCCCGGACTTTGCCGTTAATCTGCACTGCCATTTCAATCACATCATCGACGGTTTTGGCTTCATCATATTGAGGCCAGGGCGCATCATCAAGGGTTCCGCCCATCTCCAGATTCTGCCAGATTTCCGAACTGATATGGGGAGCCACCGGATAGAGCAATTGTAAAAAGGTCTTAAAAGCATCTTTGGTGATGGTCCCAATGCGGTTAAACTCATTTAATAAGGTCATCATTGCCGCAATGGCGGTGTTGTATTTCATTTCTTCAAAATCATCATTAACCTTTTTAATGGTTTTATGAATCATTGATTCCAGGGCTTTGCCGTAACCGGCTTCGTCACTGACGACATCCTGAAGTTTCCAAACCCGATCCAAAAACCGCCGGCAGCCTTTGGCGCCATTATCGGACCAGGGTGCAGCTTTTTCATAGTCCCCGATAAACATGATATAAGTTCTCAGGGTATCAGCTCCAAATTCTTCAATAATCACGTTGGGGTTGACCACATTACCCTTAGATTTCGACATTTTTTCGCCATCATTGCCAAGAATCAAACCCTGGGCGGTTCGTTTGGCATAGGGCTCGCGCACTGGCACACAGCCAATATCAAACAGGAATTGATGCCAGAATCGGGAATAAAGCAGATGCCGGGTGACGTGTTCCATCCCGCCGTTGTACCAGTCCACCGGCATCCAGTATTTCAGTTTTTCCGGCGAAGCAAAAGCGTCGTCGTTTTTATTATCAAAATAGCGCAAAAAGTACCAGCTGGAGCCAGCCCACTGAGGCATCGTATCGGTTTCCCGTTCAGCGGCGCCACCGCACACCGGACAGGTGGTTTCATACCATTCTGGAATATTGGCCAGTGGCGACTTACCGGTATCTGTGGGGGTGTAACTTTCCACCATCGGCAATTCCAGTGGCAGCTGATCCTCAGGAACCGGCACCATCCCACATTTTGGACAGTGGACAATCGGAATCGGTTCACCCCAATAGCGCTGACGGTTAAAGGCCCAGTCCTTCATTTTATAATTTATGGTCCGTTTTCCCAGTTTTTCCTGTTCCAGGAAATCGATCGTTTTCTGGATCGCATTCTTAACTTCCAGACCGTCTAAAAAACCGGAATTGACCATTTCACCGGTATCGGTATTGGTGTAGGCTGCTTCAGTGACATCGCCACCTTTAATGACTTCAATGATTGGTAAATCAAACTTTTTGGCAAAATCCCAGTCCCGGTTATCATGACCAGGAACCGCCATAATAGCGCCGGTCCCGTATCCCATCATCACGTAGTCGGCAATGAAAATCGGGATCTCGGTGTTGGTCACGGGGTTAATCGCCTGGATGCCTAAGATTCGCACCCCGGTTTTATCTTTGGCCAGCTGGACTCGCTCAAATTCTGTGTTGCGTTTAGCCTGTTCCTGATAATCGATCAGTTCAGACATATTGGTAATGGACTCTGACAGGTCGTTAATCAGTGGATGTTCAGGGGCAATAACCATAAAGGTCGCCCCAAAAAGGGTGTCGGGTCGGGTTGTAAATACCCGCAGCGCTTTGTCGTAACCGGCAATGGTAAAGTCGACTTCGGCCCCCACCGATTTGCCAATCCAGTTTTCCTGTTCCAGTCGGATCCGGGGCAGATAATCGACGTCATCCAGACCTTTGAGCAATTCTTCAGCATAGTTTCTAATTTTCAGGAACCATACATCTTTTTCCATCTGCACGACTTCGCTGCCGCAGCGGTCACACTTGCCATCGCGGAAATCTTCGTTGGCCAGCACGACCTTGCAGCCGTTGCAGAAATTGACATAGGTTCGATCGCGGAAGGCCAGGCCATGCTTAAATAACTGCAAAAAGATCCATTGCGTCCATTTATAATATTTGGGATCGGTGGTATCGATCTCTTTATCCCAGTCAAAGGCATAACCGATCCGTTTTAACTGATTGGTAAAAACAGCAATGTTCTCATCGGTCACTTCCCGGGGATGACGACCGGTTTGGATGGCGTAGTTTTCGGTTGGTAAACCAAAGGCATCCCAACCAATCGGAAAGAGGACGTTAAAGCCTTCCATACGCCGTTTTCGGGCAATCACTTCCAGCGATGTATAGGCCCGCACATGACCAACGTGGAGACCTACGCCAGATGGATAAGGAAATTCAACCAACCCATAGAATTTTTTTTTGCTTGAGTTTTCTTCCATTCGGAAAGTTTCATTTTCTTCCCAATACTTCTGCCACTGTTCCTCTATTCTTTTATGCTCATATGTTGACATATTTCCTCCATTTGCTCACTTGCTCGTTTCTATTTATATTTGCCAATAAAAATTTGCGAAACGGTGGTGAGCCTTACTTTCTGAATTTTTCTGATTATCGGTTCAGGTGATCTTTCATACTACTATATCAAACAATCTTAAAATGAGTTTTCGCCATTTCGTAATTCGCAGACCTTAACCGGCTGCGAAAAAAAAATCCGCTCCCCCGCTAAGGGACGAACTTTTTCCGGTCTCCTAATGATCTTCATCCCTCATTATAAATAAGGGGGGAAGCGCTGTCAATGATTTGTGCTTTTTTTTCGCTTATGGTATACTGTAAAACAGAAAACTGCAAAGGAGCATCCATATGTATCCCTTACTAAAAATTAATAAGCAAAAAATATTAGACAATACCAAAGCCATTATAAAGCGGACCAGCAAACTGGGGGTTGAGGTCACCGCTATCACCAAGTGTACCGGTGGCAACCTCGAAATTGCCCAGGCGTTCCTGGATGGGGGCGCCACCTCGATTGGCGATTCCCGGATTAAAAATCTCAAAAATCTGGCGCCGCTGGCCTGTGAAAAATGGCTGATCCGAGTGCCCATGCCGAGTGAGGTCAATCATACCGTTGCCTATGCGACACTATCCTTAAACAGCGAAATGAGCACCATCCGGTTGTTAAACCAGGCGGCCAAAGCCCAGGGTCAAACCCATGGTATCCTCTATATGCTTGACCTTGGCGATCTTCGTGAGGGTCTTTTTATCGGCGATGGCAATCCGACGCAAGCTGACATTGAGTCATTGATTGCGGTCTCTTTCGCAAAACTTGATCAGGATCTTGCGGAAATTGATACGATGGAAAATATCTGCCTGCGGGGTATCGCCACCAACGCCACCTGCGTCGGTGCCACCATCCCAACCCCCCAGACCTTTGGCGCCTTTTTTAAGGTCAAAACAATGCTCGAAGAAAAATATCAACGTCCCTGCGAGATCGTCTCCGGCGGTAATTCCAGCGCCTATTATCTGGTCGATAATGAAACCCTACCCGCTGAAATCAATAACCTGAGACTGGGAGATGTGATCCTCTTTGGCCGGGAATCGGCCTATTATCACAGCTATGATTACCTCCATCAAGACGCCTTTATTCTGGATGTCGAAATTTTAGAACTCCAGGACAAGCCTACCTACCCAGTCGGCGAAATCGGTCGCAACGCCTTTGGCGAAATCCCTGTCTTTGAAGACAAGCGGATCCGACGGCGAGCCATCTGTGGCTTGGGCCGCCAGGACACCGACACCGACCACATCTTCCCGCTGGTTCCCGGACTGACGATCGTTGGCTCCAGCTCCGACCATCTGGTCATCGACGTTACCGATGCCGAGACTGCCTATCAGGTTGGTGACATCATCAGCCTCCGCTGCGATTATGTCGGGGCTCTTCATGCCGCTACCTCATCTTATGTTGACAAAATTGTTATCAACCTATAACTATAGCAAATTATATAAGTTGAATTAAAGAATTTTGAAAATCGAACTGGCAATTGCCTAGTGTACGGGCGAGAGTCTGACCTCTTGGTCATCACCGATCGCCCCGTTAATCTTTAATACTATATAGAGACAAGGAGAATTATTAATGAAAGACGAAACCCTCTACCGTATCCCCTTTGACATTCTGGAAGCATTTATGACTGACGCCCTTAAAGGTGTCGGCGTTCCCGAAGAAGATGCTAAAATCTGTGCCGATATCTTAATCACCTCGGACAAACGGGGGATTGATTCCCACGGGATCGGCCGTTTAAAACCGATCTACTATGACCGGATCAAACAAGGCATTCAGAATCCGGTGACTGAATTTGAAGTGGTTAAAGATACCTTCACCACTGCCGTCATCGACGGTCACGATGGCATGGGCCATGTGATTGCTAAAAAAGCGATGCAAATGGCCATCGACAAAGCCAAGGTCTATGGCATGGGGATGACCGTAGTTCGGAATTCCACCCATTATGGTTTTGCCGGCTACTATCCGCTGATGGCCATCGAAAACAATATGATCGGGATGACCGGCACCAACGCCCGTCCTTCGATTGCCCCGACCTTTGGGGTCGAAAACATGCTGGGCACCAACCCGATCACCGTTGGTGTTCCTAGTGATGAGCCCTTCCCCTTTGTACTGGACTGCGCCACTTCAGTTTCCCAGCGGGGCAAAATTGAAGTCTATGACCGTGAAAACAAGGATCTCCCCGATGGCTGGGTCATCGACCGTCAGGGCAACAGCCGCACTGACACCAAACAGATCCTGATCGATTTAGTTAAAGGCGAGGCCGCTCTGGCTCCTCTGGGTGGCATCGGTGAAGATACCGGCGGCTATAAGGGTTATGGTTATGCCACCTTTGTGGAAATTTTATCAGCAGCCCTCCAAAGCGGTTCTTTCTTAAAAGGCCTGCTCGGTTTTGACGCCAACGGCAAGGCTCAGCCCTACCATCTGGGGCATTTCTTTATTGCCATCAACATCGAGAACTTTACCGAGCCCGAATCCTTTAAAAAAATCACCGGCGATATTCTCAGAGACCTGCGCGCCTCAGAAAAAATGCCGGGTCAGGAACGGATCTACACCGCCGGTGAAAAAGAATATGATGCCTGGCTGGATCGAAAAGACAAGGGTACCCCGGTCAACGATGCCCTGATCAAAGATATTCTGGACATCAAAGCTGAACTGGGTCTAGATCAGTATCACTTCCCTTTTGAAAACTAATTTAAATTAATTCTATACAAGTCGAATTAAAGAATTTTGTAAATCAAACTGGCAATTGTGCCGTGTGCAGGCGATCACGGATCGCCCGCCCCTTAAATATTTAAGTCAACTTAATATACAAACAAAAAGAAACGGTTTTGATTCCGTTTCTTTTTGTTTATTCTTTTTATTTATTTTTTAATAGGTTTCGGCAAATAGTTCAAAATAAGCCTGGGCATGTTTGCAAGCCGGGCATTCATCTGGAGCTTCAGCCCCTTCGTAAAGATAACCGCAATTGCCGCATTTCCATTTGACAGCGCTGGATCGTTTGAAGGTTTGACCCTGCTCAATGTTGGCAGCCAATTTGAGATAACGATTCTCGTGCGCTTTTTCAGCAATACACACTTCCAACCAGGTCTCAGCAATTTCATCAAAGCCCTCCTTTTTTGCGATTGCAGCAAAATTAGGATAGAGTTGATACCATTCTTCATTTTCTCCAGAAGCGGCATGCAATAAATTGTTTTTTGTATCCCCAAGAGCTACCGGGAAAGTCGCATTGACCGGAATTTCAACCGCATTGCCGGATGTGTATTCATTGGCGGCAATATGCTTGTAGAACAATTCAGCATGTTCTTTTTCATTATTCGCTGTTTCTATGAATATCTCGCTGATTTGAACATATCCTTCTTTTTTAGCGATGGATGAAAAATACGTGTACCGCATTCTTGCCTGACACTCTCCTGCAAAAGATGCCATTAAATTAATTAACGTCTGTGTTCCTTGTAATTTACCCATTTTTCCTCCTTTATAATCATTATAAACTTATTCTTATTATATACCATGTTTCACAAAATTTAAACATTTTTAATCATTCTGATCTATTTAATTGGTCAATAAATTGAATCAGTGCCTCGGCGGCCAGAAAAGGACCATTTTGTTCATAGCCGGGAATACCCAGCTGGGTTCGAATCATCCCAATTTGAACTCCAGTTTCCCGCATTTTTTCAAAGGTCTTTTTAGCAATCTTTTCATGTTCTACTTTTAACTGCACCGCTCCAAATGGATTGGCAAAGTAAGTGGTGGTAATCCCGACTTCTCCAGTGGTACCCTTGGCCATTCGTTTACCTTCCGAAAAGACCGCATAAGCCTGATCCAGATCATCAAACAATTCAATCGGCGGGGTCATTTCACTGATTTCTTCATAATTATTAATATAGAAAACAAAATCCACCCGGGTCGATTTTGAAATCTCTTCATAGGACATCTGCGGTACAATGACCCGGGCATTAACGATGTTCGGATTCATAAAAATACTGCGGTCCATGGTGCTATAAGCATACCCTGGTTGGAGATCATCGAGTCTAACAAAGGCCCCAATTTCTGTTCCTACCGCCATCAGTTCGCCCTCTTGATTAAAATGGAGGGAACCCATATCATCGATAAGAATGTCAAAATCACAGGCCAGCTCTTTGGGGAGTTTATTGATGGCTTCCAGGGTTTCTGATTTGCCGGCACCACTATCACCGATCAGCATGACGTTGGCCGATTTCCGACCGCCGACCCGGATTTTAGCGAAAGCACCGTGTACCGGCATGGCCTTTTTTTCAATCTGAATAATATTGTGAAGGGTGAGCATCATTTTCTTCATATAACCAAAATAATCAATCTGGGAACTGTCTGGCAGGAGCCCATAATACACATCGTCTTCTTTCGTTACGAAACCCAGTTTTTCATCCTCTTCGAAGAGTCCCTCATCCAAACCAAAGAAAACCACGGCATCCGGTTTTTGAGCGGTAAATTCTTCGGGTGTGGCCATTTCAAAGAGATTAAACAAACCGGCACCCAGAGCCAGAAACTCTTTTTGAACATAGACAATCGACAGTAAGCGTCCTACCTTCATCGGAATAGCAAACCATTCGTCACAGTCCAGATAGAATTTCTGTAAAATCCGCTTATCCTTTACCGGGAAGATTCCATCCCGTTTGCTGGACTGGGTATAGAAAATAACCGGTGGTTCAAAAATCGCTTCCCAGACATAGGGTACCTGGTACAGTGAATCATTTTTGCTTTTGACCCCCCGATCAAATTCGAATTTATCCGTTAAAAACGCTACCTGGGCACCGCTGGGCAGCTGCCGATAAATGCTGACGCTTTTTCCGGTGACATTGAAATGGATGTTACGATAGAGATCCAAAACCATTTTTTTTAAAGCATCATTGTTGGATGCCAGCGAATAAGCCTTAGACCGCTTGGTTTTTTCATCTGGATTGTATTCATCGGTTTTAATCATAAATCGCTGGATACTACGCCAGTAGTTATAAAACCCTTCCAGAAAACCTAGAAATAGCTGCGAATATTCTTCGTAGCTAAATTGAATCTCAAAATACCCGGAGCGGATAATTTCGTCGAGTGAATTGATGTTTAGCAGATAAACAAAATCAATAAAGGCTGTTTCCTTGAATTGACCTTTTTTATCTTCAAAAGGTTTCAAGGTCTGCAACAGATAGGATTTTTTCAGGGTCAGTTCATCAATAAAGGTCTTAAGCAAATTTTTGAACAAGGCGGATTTTATGATCTGACCAAAATTGGTAAATTTTAGCTCGCCCCTGATCAAAGCCGTTCGTTCCAGATTGATGTTTTTGGATTCCATTTTTTCCTCCTATTCGATAATCTCCAGTAATTCGTTAATCTTGTCAATCAGATATGTCGCTCCCGCTTGCCGCAGTTCATCTTCACTACCGCAGCCATAAGTCACCCCCACCGAATCGATCCCTACTTCGTGGGCACCAATAATATCGTAGTGACGGTCCCCGACCATTAATACATCAGTTAAATCCAGCACCTCATGATCTTCCAATAAATTAGTGATAATTTCTTTTTTATTGCTGCGAGTACCATCGTTATAGGTACCATAAACCCGATCAATCGGGATATCAAGCTTCAGATTCTCAATTATTTTTCGGGCATTGTTTTCATTTTTAGTTGTCGCTACAGCTAAAAAGCAACCGCTTGTAAAAAGGGTTTGAACAGTTTCTTTGACGCCCTGATAAAGCTGAGCCTGATACATCTGGCCATTGCCAACATATTCTTCCAGGTAAAATTCGTAGCCTTTTTTTGCTTCATCCAGCGAAAAACCATAGACTTCCTGAAAGGTTCTAAGGATCGGCGGCCCGATCAATGGATCAATATCCAAAATTTTCGGATCGGGTACCTTCATTTTTTCGAGAGCATATTCAAAGGATTTTCGCACCGTTTCCTTGGAATCGATGAGGGTTCCATCTAAATCAAATAGTATATGTGAATATTTCATCATTTCTCCTTTTGTACAAGTTTTTTAACGTCGTTGATAACTTCCTGTGTGTCTTAATTATAATATAGAAGTGCCCTTCCAACAAGGCAAACTTACTCTTAATACGATTAACCCGTTTAATACCGATAATTTTTAATTGATTTTTCCTCATTTTAAAAGTATCCTTAATTTTATTGTAGCCAGTAAGGGGACGTGATATAATATCAACAATAAAATTGTTTAAGGAGGATTATAAAAAATGATTGCTATTCCAATTATTCTCGGTCTTATTGTGATCATCGGCCTGTGGCTTGTTATTTCCCGTAATAGCTTTGTCAGTATCAAGAATCAGGTTGAAGAAGCTTTTTCCACCATGGATGTTTATCTTAAAAAAAGATACGATCTAATTCCCAACCTGGTTGAAACCGTCAAGGGTTATGCCAGCCATGAATCAGAAACCTTTACCAAGGTAACGGCGGCTCGAACGGCAGCCATGAATGCAACCAGCATTGACGAAAAAATCGCTAATGAAAACGCTTTATCCGGTACCTTGAAAAGTCTTTTTGCAGTCGCAGAAGCCTATCCTCAACTCCAGGCGAATACTAATTTTCTTGATTTACAACAACAGCTAAAAATGTTAGAGGATGAAATTGCCAACTCCCGAAAATACTACAATGCCGTTGTCCGGACTATGAATACCAAGGTTGAATCGTTCCCCAGCAATCTGATTGCCAGCATCTTCGGATTCAAAAAACAGCCTTTCTTTGAAGTTGGCTCGGCTGAAGAGCGAGAAAATGTTCAGGTGAAATTCAACTAGCCAGCTCTGCTTCATAGGAAAATTCATTTATTACAGGAAAATTGGCGGTGCTTTTACAGGGCCGTCTTTACAAATTTATAGGAGGTAACCCATGTGAAAAAGCAAAGCACCCCGATCCTTCTTGTCCTTCTTGCTCTTCTTCTTTTAGGAATTGTTTTTCCCGGAAGCACCTTTGCCCAGGAATATTTTGTTATCAACCAGTATGATGTCACCATGAATGTTCAGGAAAATCACGCCTACGATATTCAGGAAAACATCACCGTCACCTTTTCTGAACCCCGTCACGGAATCTATCGTTATATCCCCTATAGTGGCAGCTTCTACCGGGAAATAGGCGGACAGCCGGTGGAAACACCCTACAATGCCCGGCTAACTCATGTAAATGTTGATAATTTTAATTTTGAAACCTCCACCGATAGCGGCAATGTGGTTATCCAAATCGGAGATGGTGATAAATATGTCAGCGGAACTCAAACCTATCCGATTTCTTATCTCTGGAATCCGGGGGATGACAAGATTGACAGTATGGATGATGTCTACTTTAACATTATTCCGCAAAATTGGGATACCAGCATTGAAAACGCCCATTTTAAAATTGTGATGCCAAAACCCTTCGATGCGACCCAGGTGGAATTCATCTCCGGCGGCTACGGCAGCACTATCACCGATGCCGTTGATTTTACAGTCACCGGAAACACCATTGAGGGAACCCTGAAACAGCCCCTTTCCAATTATCAGGGTGTCACTCTTAAGATCAATCTGCCGGATGGCTATTTTGTCGGGGCCTTCACCGGTGACGAGTTTTTACCATTTATGTATATCATTTTTGGTCTGTCCCTACTTGGCGGTGCCTTAATCTGGGTTTTCACCGGACGGGATAAAAAACCAGTGGAAACAGTCGAGTTTTATCCGCCCCAGAATTTCACCCCATCGCAGATTGGTTTTATTGTCGATGGTACTCTGGATAAAGCAGAGGTCATGTCGCTACTGATGTACTGGGCCGACAAGGGCTATATGACCATTGAACAGGTCAATAAGAAAAAATTTATCTTCCATAAAATAAAAAACCTGCCCGATACTGCCGAAGATTTTGAACATACGCTGTTCAATAACATTTTTGATCAGAAAGACAGTTTTTCAACAGTCAGTGTCCCGGCCAGTTTTTACGACACCATTGTGGCCACCAGAGAACAGATTAAAGGCTATTTCGACATTCCCGAAAATCAGATCTTCACGCCTGCTTCAAAGGTTGGTCTGGTGATTATCAGCATTGTTATGGCTCTGCCGCTGCTGGCTTATGTCATTAATGGCGCCTACAAACTCGGCTTGCTGACTTCCCTTTTTGAAGGATTGTTTTTTATTGCGATTATTTCCTGCTTTGCTGCCGTCCCCACCGTTTTTGGTGCCAATATCATTACCTCTGCCCTGCGACACCGCAAGGGGACAGCCCGAAAAAAAACAGTTGGCCAGATGATTCTGGGAATCGCCATCCTGATCGTGGCGGCATTAATTTTGATCGTTGTTAATCTCTTACTGGAATACAATTCGCTACTCCCGGCGCTGCTGGCGCTGCTGGCTACCTATGGCATCGCCTTTTTCCAGATTATTGCGACTCAACGAACCGAAACCGGTCGCCTATGGCTAGGTCAGGTATTAGGGTTTAAGAACTTCATCGAAAAAGCCGAAAAGGATCGGATTCTTGCTTTGGTCAACGAAAATCCTCAGTATTTTTTCAATATTCTGCCCTATGCCTATGTGCTGGGGGTCACGGATAAATGGGCCAAGAATTTTGAGTCGATTGCGATTGAACAGCCCAGCTGGTATTATGGCACTACCTATGGCAATAATTTTACCACCTTATTGTTCGTTTCCAGTTTAACGCGAAGTATGAACAGTATTGCATCAGATATTATTGTTCCGCCTAACTCCGGATCGGGCGGATTCGGCAGCGGCGGTTTCTCTGGCGGCGGGGGCTTCTCCGGCGGCGGCGGCGGCGGTGGTGGCGGCGGCAGCTGGTAAACCCCAGCTTCCTATCCAAACCTTAAATCCGCTAGCCTTTACAATCGTTTGAATTTAACCAGTTCTATCAATATACTTATTTTCAGCACTAAAAAACGTCGGATCATCTTCATGATTCGGCGTTTTTGTTTAATTTTATTTAATATTTAAGACATTAAATTAAAGTCCTTTATTCGTTACCCAGTTGTTTAATTACTTCACTTGCCAGGGCTTTGCTAATAACCAGATGTTTGAAATAGCCGGTATTTAATCCACTGATAACCGAAGATACGTTAGCTTCCGGAGGTACAAAGCCGATCACATCTCTGACCCGAGCTAACAGATCCAAAGGAATTTGAATCGCATAATCGTCCTCGCCCTGAATCAATTTCCCCTGGCGGTTAAAAAAATATGAAAGCAAACAACCGACCGCTTTTTCTTCAATCAGTTTTTTTCCAAACCGCATTGCCGATCCATGATCAGGCACTGATGGAAAGCTTGTCAATATGATCAAGGCTGTTGTGGTTCTTTTCCAATAGTCTTCGATTCGTTTAAAATCATCGGACGCCATCACTTGAGCCTGCTCCTCCGCAGTGGTGGGAATGGCTGGACAATTCAGCAGTTCTCCCTTACCACCTGTTTTTTGTGAAAACTTGTTGACCAGATCATCTGTTTGATAACCTCTTTGGGGTGCTATTGCGGCGCCAATCAATGGGCAAATTGTTCCACCATTGATTCTCTCCTGCTTTTGCCGGGGAAATGCATCAATAATCTTGTCCATGTTATAACCCCAACCCAAACCCAATATCTTTGTCTTGGGTAAAAATTCCAACAGCACATCGGCGCCACTTTGATAAAGATCCTCCGGCAATGTGACAATACGACAGCTTTTTAAATTAAACCGATGACACAACTCATGTCGGAGTCCTCTAATTGTCCGATGATAAGAAAGTACATCAATTTTTACAATCCCCGTTTTTCTGGCCTTATTTAAAAGGTAGCTGACCGCCGGACGCGATATCCCTAAATGTCTGGCAATTTCAGACTGGGTTCTATTTTCTTCATAATATAATTGCGAAACATCGATCAAACGGCACAATTCTTTTTCTTTCAACTAAAGTACCTCATCCTATCATTTTAAATGCCTGTATAATATCCCATCCATCTTCTTTTGTCAATTTTGAAACGGATTTCTATTTTTGACCTCCTGGCTAATATCTAGTCCAGGGGGATCAAGATCGTGCATTTAAATCGATCTTCGAGGATTTGCGTCACCATGTTACCTTCATAACATTTTAAGACCTGCTTGACGTTAGCAATACCGTAGCCGCTTTGATTTTCATTCATCCGTTTGCTGCTGATCATACCGTTCCCAGCTTTTTGAATCGTTTTTTGATCGATCGTGTTTTCAATATCTATAAGCAGACTTTCCCGTTTGTAGTACATATTAAACTTAATTATTTTCTCCTGATTTCGTCGGGAATCCCGAAGACACCCTTCAATCGCATTATCCAGAACATTTCCCAGAATTATCGACAAATCAATGCTGTTCATTTTCAGATTTTCCGGGATAGCAATGTAATGAACAAAATTAATCTGATTATCTCCGGCGACTTTGATTTTATAATTCAAAAGAGCATCCACTACATGATTTCCCGATCGATTATGATCCACCGCATTTTGAAGCGCATCGTGGAGCTGCATTAAATACTCATTGATTTCATCCCAGGCATAGTTTTGAATTAAATACTGCATGGTGATGACGTGGTTGTTCATATCATGCCATAATCCCCTGACTTGATGGTTTTTTTCCAACATTTCTTTATAATGTTTCTGTTGCAGCTCCAGCTGAATATTGGCATTCTTGTATTCGATCATCTTTTGAGATTCATGATCCAGTCCTTTTAAGATGGTAAAAATAACCACATTGATATAAATCAGCGCCCCCCCTGAAAGAATTGCCACTAACTGACTCGCTTCAATCTGAGCAACCATAAAAGACAGGTTCAGAATGACAATTAAACTGATTATCGGAATACTTAATAATACCACAACTCGAATAACGGAGGTCATTTTCATCCCATCGATCCTACCAGATACCGGGTAAAGGCATCGTATACCTGCTGCTTCCGCTTGGGACTAATGGGAATCATCATGCCGTTTTTCAAAACAGCTGTTTTTGTTTTGATACTTTTTACATTTTTCAAATTAACAATATAAGATCGATGGCATAAAACAAAACAAACTGGATCCAACTCTTTTTCCAACCCTGAAATCGTATAATAATAGCTATACTCTGCCTCAAAGGTGACCACCTTTATTTTTCTCGCGATACTCTCAAAATATAAGATCTCATCGCTTTTTAAAAATATTTTTTCATCATTTATTTCGAACTCATAAAAACTGGCTCTTGAATTCCTGATATCATTTTCCAGCTTTTCTAAAAGCAGAAACAGTTTTTCTTCCGGGAATGGTTTTAATAAAAAATCACTGGCGTTAACCGAATATCCCAATACGGCATATTCAATCAATGATGTTGTAATAATAATACGGGCGGTATGATCTGTTTTTCTGATCTCATTGGCAATGTCAATGCCATCTTCCTGATCTAAACGCATGTCAAGAAAAATGATATCAAAATTCACACCTTGGTTACTTGCTTCAACGAGTTCATAGCCATGCTGAAATGTCGTTAAATCGAATTCTGTTTCAAACGGATACCGCTCAATCAAATCGACCAGTATTTTTTTATGTTGTTCCTCGTCTTCGCAGACTGCAATTTTTAACATCTTTTCACCTTTAATTTAAGTCAAAATCATCCTTTTCAACTGAATTATTATAACGCATAAAAGTCCTTGTTACAATCTTTTACGCTGTTTTAACCAGTTAGTTTTATTTTCGATGACGTCAAACGCTGTTTTCATGACATCGATATTGTTTTAACAAACATTATTTGCTAGTATTAAAACAAAAAGGAATCGACCATGACTCTGAAAAAGTTCATCAATAAACCAGAAAATATCACCTCCGAATTATTGGAAGGGCTGGCTCTTGCCAACCCCTTTATTCTCGAGTTAAAACCCAACAATCTTGTTGTCAACAAAGGACTCAAAACTGCCAGCCGAGTCACCATCGTGACCTTGGGAGGATCTGGTCATGAACCGGCGCTACAAGGATTCGTTGGCGAAGGTATGATCGATGTCGCCGTTGTCGGTGATGTTTTTGCAGCTCCGGGATATAAGGCTGTCTTTGAAGCGCTTCAACTTGCCGACAAGGGCAAGGGTATTCTTTTAGTTGTTTTAAACCATATCAGCGATATGCTCGCTGGCACCCGCACCATCGAAGAAGCCAATAAGGTTGGTATTAAGGTATCGATGGTCGTTACCCAGGAAGATGTCGCCTATGCGCCCCGTTGTGATGCAAATAAACGGCGGGGCCTGGTGGGCTGTGTACCACTGTACAAAATTGTCGGTGCCGCTGCTGCGCAGGGAAAATCCCTCCATGAGATAACCGCCATTGCCCAGGATTTTGCCGATAATATGGCCACCATTGCTGTAGCCTGTAAAACGGCCACCCATCCCCAAAACGGTTCTGCTTTTGCCATACTGGGAACCGATGAAATGGAGATCGGAATGGGTCAGCACGGCGAAGGTGGCAACGGCCGTCAAAAAATGAAAAATGCTGACGAAACGGCCATCCTGATGTCGGATTTGCTGATTGCTGATTTAAACCTCTGTACAGGAGAGGAAATCATGGTTATTGTTAATGGTACTGGGTCGACCACTATTATGGAGATGCTGATCATCTTTAGACAGGTTCATAAATATTTAAGCGCCAAGGGTATTGTGATTATCGCAAATTGGGTTGAAGAAGTTTTTACCGTTCAGGAACAAGCCGGATTCCAGTTGTTTTTTGCCCGCATGAATACCCAGAACCTCAGGTATTGGAATGCTCCGGTGCGAACGCCCTATCTGGTACGATAATAAATCATCCAATTTCTTACGAACTATTGTTACTCTTTTTATCTCTGCTCAATATAATCAAAAAAACTGTATGGGATGAATCATTCATCCCATACAGTTTTTTATTGTCAAATCAGGAATCCAGTTTAAGAACCGCCATAAATGCTTCTTGCGGTACTTCGACATTACCAACCTGACGCATCCGTTTCTTGCCCTCTTTCTGTTTTTCCAGCAGTTTTCGTTTACGGCTGATATCCCCGCCATAACACTTGGCCAGAACATCTTTACGCATCGCCCGGATCGTCTCGCGCGCCACCACCTTGGTACCAATAGCGGCCTGAACGGGAATTTCAAACATCTGCCGGGGAATTTCTTCTTTTAATTTTTTGGCGATTAGCCGTCCCCGGTTTGCCGCCTTGTCCCGGTGAACGATAAAGGATAGGGCATCAACCAGTTCGCCATTGAGCAGAATATCCAGTTTAACCAAATCTGATGGCCGATATTCTTTGATATCATAGTCAAAGGAGGCATAACCCCGGGTCCGGGATTTAAGCGCATCAAAGAAATCATAGATGATCTCATTAAGGGGCAATTCATATTTCAGGATGACCCGGTTTTCTTCGACATAATCCATGGTCAGATAAACACCCCGACGTTCCTGGCACAATTCCATAATCGCGCCCAGATATTCAGACGGCACCATGATGTCAGCATTAACAATCGGTTCTTCCATCGTTTTAATTTCAACCGGACCGGGAAGATTAGCGGGATTATCAACCCATATTTCGGACCCATCGGTTTTAATGACCTTGTAAATAACGCTGGGAGCAGTTGTGACCAGATCGAGGTTGAATTCCCGTTCCAGTCGTTCCTGAATGATTTCCATATGGAGCAGACCGAGGAAACCGCAACGGAAACCAAAACCAAGCGCCATCGATGTTTCAGCCTCATAAAGCAGCGAGGCATCATTTAGTTGCAGTTTAGCTAACGCTTCTTTTAAATCTTCATAGCGGGAGCCGTCGGCCGGATAAATCCCGCAGAAAACCATAGAGGTCACTTTTTTGTAACCCGGTAAGGGTTCTTTGGCCGGATTTAAGGTTTCGGTGATGGTGTCCCCAACCCGGGTATCCCGAACGTTTTTTATTCCGGCGTTGACATAACCAACGTCACCGGCGCAGAGTTCATCAATGGGAATCAAACCTTTGCCAAAAACGCCAACCTCATTCACTTCAAAGGTTTTTCCAACAGCCATCATATCAATTTTCATGCCTTTACGGATTTTTCCCTGAACCACCCGAACCGAGGCAATAACACCCAGATACTGATCATAATAGGAATCAAAAATCAATGCCTGCAATGGTGCTTCGACATCCCCTTTTGGTGGCGGCACTTTTTTGACAATCGCCTCCAACACTTCCCGGATATTGAGACCGGCTTTGGCTGAAATCAGCGGCGCATCCTGGGCTTCAATGCCGATGATATGCTCAATCTCATCCTTGACCCGCTGGGGATCGGCACTTAGCAAGTCAATCTTGTTGATGACGGGAATAACCTCCAGATTATTCTCTAGCGCCAGATAAACATTGGCAATGGTCTGGGCTTCAATGCCCTGGGAGCCGTCCACAATCAGTAGCGCCCCTTCACAGGCGGCCAGACTGCGGGATACCTCATAGGTAAAATCGACATGGCCCGGGGTATCGATCAGGTTTAAAATATATTCTTCGCCGTCATCGGCAGTATACAGCAAGCGAACGGCCTGAAGCTTGATGGTAATACCGCGCTCCCGTTCAATATCCATATTATCCAAAAACTGCTCTTCCATATCCCGTTTGCTCATCAATCCGGTGTCTTCAATGAGACGATCCGCCAGGGTTGACTTACCATGATCAATATGGGCAATGATGGAAAAATTTCGTGTATGGTGTTGTTTATTTGTCACTTTTTCATCCTCTACTTTCAAATCTATATCAATGGTTGAAATGCTCTGTAAATCCCTTGTTTTTATACCTAGATCAATATTCTATCAAGAAATATTTTTTTTGTCACGTTTTTTCTTGATAATATTCTTTAAATGTGTTAGAATTGCTATGTTATAAATAAATGAGGGGGGTGAACCCATGGCTAACATTAAATCGGCTATGAAACGAGCTAAAACAAATGAAATCAGTCGTCTGCGAAATAAGATGGTAAAAACTAATCTTAAGACTTCTGT
>JAQUWM010000162.1 GCA_028692885.1 Acetobacterium sp.
GAAGATGCGAACAAGGTAATGAAGATACTGGAAGAACTTTGCCAAGATCTATACGAAAACCATGAAGAGTTATTTAAACTTCGTCCGGAAATTCAAGGAATAACGCGTCTTGATCCATCAGCGGTAATTATTCGAGTCGTTTGCGATGAGGATGCATCGTCAAAATTTGCGGCAGAAAATTTACTGCGGCAGCGAATCAAAGAAGTTTTTGATGAAAAAGGGATCGAAATTCCTTATCACAAAACAGTCATTTATAACCGCAATTCAATTAAAAACACGTCTGAAAAAAAAGCAGAGGTAAAACATGGAAACTAAGGTTTATGCATTAGGAGATCGGGTCGAAATGAAAAAAAAGCATCCCTGTGGGAGCTTGCAGTGGGAAATTATCCGGGTCGGAGCAGATATCAAAATAAAATGCCTGGGTTGTGGTCATATTGTCATGCTGCAGCGGTCAAAATTTAATAAACAGATCAAGAAAATCCTGAGTAATGAAATTAAAGGAGAGGTATGAAAATTTTTTTTATGACCCAATGGCATGGCGCCGAAAGCTATTTTGAAAAAAATATTAAACCAACATATTATTTTTGTCTGGCTTTTTTTGGCATTATGATCGTTTTAAATACCCTGCTTTTTCTCAGTGATCCAGCCTTAAGTCAAAGTTATTTTAATGAAGTGCAGAGCCTCTTTAATCAGAAGGGATTTCTTGATAGCAGCGGAATAGAGCTATGGTTTGGCATTTTTTTTAATAATGTCATTGCCAGTGGAATCAGCAGCCTTTTAGGTGTTATTCCTTTTTTATTTTTGCCGATGTTTTCGCTGGCCTCCAATGCCATCATTATTGGTTTGTTTGGAGCCGTTTATCAAACCAACGGGATTGGCTGGCTGGCTTTTCTAGTGGGCGTTTTGCCCCATGGTGTGATCGAGATTCCGGCGCTGGTTTTAGCGGTAAGCCTGGGGGTGCATTTCTGCTTTAAACTATCGAAAACAATCTTAAGAAGAAGTCTTAAAGGTGAATTAAAACAAGCCGCGATTGGATGTTTGCGAATTTATCTATTATGGCTAATACCGCTCTTCTTTATAGCGGCATTTATTGAAACTTTTATGACGCCAATTTTATTTAATGCGGTTGTGCCGCTATAGAAAAAAATAAAAAGAAAACTCTTGTATAAATAGAAAGATATGATATAATTAAAAGCTGTAATCCTTGCTTGCTGGAAAAGTGAGCCATAGTCCATGAGGAGGTGAAATGGAATGAGAAAGTACGAAACATTATTTGTTTTAAAACCGGATCTTGAAAAAGAAACGATTGAAGAATTAGTTGGCAAAGTAAAAGCTGTCATTGAAGCGGCTGGAGAAATTGAAAAAGTCGACGAATGGGGCAAACGAAAATTAGCCTACGAAATCGCTAAAAAGTATCAAGAAGGCTTCTACGTATTAATCGACTTCAAAGCTGAGAATTCAGTGCTTGATGCATTGGATCATTTATACAAAATAAACGAACAGTTTATTCGAAGCATCGTAATTAAAAAAGAGAAATAGGGGGCAATTCTGTGAATAAAGTAATTTTACTAGGAAGACTAACCCGAGATCCTGAGATGAAAAACACCACCACAGGTAAAGCGGTCACCCGATTTAGTTTAGCTGTCGATCGTCGCTTTAAAAACAAAGATGGTCAAAAAGAAGCCGACTTTATTAACATTGTGGTATGGGGAAAACAGGCAGAATTTGCAGCGCAATATCTGACTAAAGGAAGCCAAATCAGTTTATCTGGACGACTAGAAGCAAGAAGTTACGACGCACAGGATGGTCAACGACGTTATATCACAGAAGTTGTTGCAGATGAGATTAATTTCGTGTCTTCCGGCCAGAAAGGTTCTAGCGCCGGTTCCCAACAAACTTCAGCGCCACAAAGCGCAAATAATAACAATATGTCAGTAATGGGCTTAGATGAAGATTTTCATCTGATGGCTGATGATGACGATATACCTTTTTAAGATAGGAGGAAAAGACAATGCCAAAACCATTTAAAAAGCGAAGAAAAGTCTGTGAGTTCTGCGAACGAAAAGTAGAAAACGTTGATTATAAAGATGTAATCACGCTGAAGAAATTTGTTTCCGAACGTGGGAAAATTCTACCAAGACGAGCCACCGGCACCTGTGCTAAACATCAGAGAAAGGTAACTGAAGCGATTAAACGTGCGCGAAATGTTGCTCTTTTACCATATAGTTCAAATAACTAAAACTTATCAAGCTGTTTGTTTCAGGAAGGAACCTGAAGTGAACAGCTTTTTTTATGTGATGAATAATAAGCAGTATTTAAGGTGGTCCGGCCACTTCAGGAGACTTGAACAGATTATGTTACAGGTAACTAATTTTGGGGTTCGAAGGCACTGTGATTTTCAAGATAAAGACAAACAAAAATAATGGGTATTTTCTGTTATTGTGATATAATGGTTCAGTGAAATTTTTCGCATCAACAAACTGCGTATGGGAACAGCTAAGTTGCTATTGGAGGTTTAATGAAAACAATTGGAATAACTGAAGGTGCTGTGTTTTGCGCGTTAGCCGTGGTTTTGACCTTAATTCGATATTATCTGCCGATTTTAGGGCTGTTGGTATTGATTATTCCGGTTACAATGATCATATTAGGAAAACGGCAGGGCCTTAAGGTAAGCATTATTTCCAGTCTGGCAGCGGTTGTTTTGCTTAGTCTATTCATTGGACCAATCAACGCCGTGTTACTGGGAGCACCGATGTTTGTCGTTGGTTGTAGTTTAGGGTATGCCTATAATAAGGACAGCTCACCGGTTGTTAAGGTTGTGATTGGGGCGCTTGCGTTTAGTGTTCTTGTTGTGGCAGAAATAATGAGCTATCAACTTTTGCTGGGAATTAGCTTTACCGATTATCTTTTTCAGACCCTGGAAGCAAGTAACAAGGAAGTATTAATGATTTATGAAACAATGAACGTGATGAGTTCTGAAACGTTGGAAGCGGCAAAAGCATCGATGGAAGACTATGTCTGGTTCCTAAAACTGATATTACCATTGGCATTAATTTTAACGCCGGTAATACTTTCTTTTTTAAATGTAAAGGTGGCAGATTTAATTTTAAAAAGAATTGGTTATCCGGTTAAAACCTTTAAAGCACTTGGTCAGTGGGAGCTGCCGGAGTCACTTAAGGTTTTTCTAATGATTTTTTTATTTAGTGATTTTGTTATCAGTATCTTTCAAATAACCGCCATCCCACAAATATATCGATTCACACTGACAGGTGTCGTTAATATTATTTTCTTTGTGATGGGTCTCGCGTTGATTTTAAATTATATGGAATTTAAACAGGTCACGAACAAAAGTTTGAAGGTTCTCGTTGTAATGTTCAGTTTTTTAATCGCATCAGTTATTACTATTGTAGGGGTAGCTGATACTTACATTGGAATTCGCCGGATTTTTCGAAGGGAGTCCCAGATAAAATGAAAGAATCAAAGAAAGATGTTGTCGGATTTGCCATCGCAGCACAGTTGATTGTTTCAATTGCGCTTGGTTTTTACAATATTTTCTTAGGAATTATTGGGGTGGTAATTTTTGTGATCCTGATTATTTACTACACCAAAAATACCAACATGGATGAGATTAAAATCGATAAGGCGATCGATGAAATATACAGCGATCTCGATAAGATTAATCAGGAGCGGATGTATGAAATGCCGATTGCGATGGCCATTGTCGACAATGAGGGGATGATTTATTGGTATAATCAGGCTTTCGGAAAGGCTTTTAAGAAAGAAAAAGA
>JAQUWM010000046.1:0-16680 GCA_028692885.1 Acetobacterium sp.
AATAAGCAGCAATGGCGGCACCGATCCGTTGCGATGCTGTGCCATCGCCATAGGGGTTAACGGCATGGGCCATGGTTTGGTAGGCCTCGGGGTCATCCAGCAAATGCTGCGTGATGTTAATAATATCCGCCTTTTCCATGCCACCCATCACAACGGTTCCGGCAGCGACAGCTTCGGGTCGTTCGGTTTCGTGGCGCAGTACCACCACCGGTTTTCCCAGCGCCGGGGCTTCCTCCTGAATACCTCCGGAATCAGTGAGAACCAGATAAATGCGGCCCATCAGGTTGGACATTTCGCTATAATCCAAGGGCGATAAAATATGAACCCGGTCAAGATCACCAAGCAGCGGCAGGGCTTTTTCAGCAATCAACGGATTGGGATGCATGGGAAAGACCACCTCCACATCGGGATTGGCCAGAACCAGCGCTCGAATGGCTGAGAAGATCTGTTCCATCGGCGCACCGATATTTTCGCGGCGGTGGGAGGTCAATAGAAGTACCCGCTTGTTTTTGTAGTCGATGGTGTTAAGGAGCGGATTTTCAAAATGGTAATCGTCTTTAACGGTCATCAGTAACGCATCAATGACGGTATTGCCGGTGATGATAATCCGGGCTTTTGAAATATCTTCTCGGAGTAAATTATCCCGATTACCGATGGTGGGTGAAAAATGCAGATCACCCAGCTGACTGATGAGGGTCCGGTTCATTTCCTCCGGGTAGGGGGAGTATTTATTTTTAGTCCGCAGACCGGCTTCGACATGGCCAATTGGGATCTGTTCATAAAAAGCCGCCAGGGCTGAAGCAAAAGCGGTGGTGGTATCTCCATGAACCAAAATCATATCCGGGGATTCGGCTTCCAGAATCGGTTTTAGTTCATTGAGAATACTGGCCGTGAGATAAGAAAGGGTCTGGCCGGGTTTCATCAGGTTCAAGTCGTAATCCGCAGTAATCGAAAAAAGTGCCAGCACCTGGTCCAGCATTTCGCGGTGTTGGGCCGTCAGGGTTACCAACGTCTGGAAACAGGGATCTTTTTTTAAAGCAATCACCAGCGGTGCCATTTTGATGGCCTCCGGCCGGGTTCCAAAAAGAATCATGATTTTTATTTTTTTCATAGTTACTCACTTTCTTCCAGTTTGGACATATCGGTTTTATGGAGCAAGTCGATTCGCTGAGATGTAAAAAAAGAGTAAAGCAGTACCGACAATTGTTATATCATGTTGTGTACCTACAATAGATTAACAATTGGTCGGTACGGAAGCGTTAGGGAAAGTTCGCGCGAAGCGATCTACTTGTGATAAACCAGACCAAGCAGGGCCTGCAGGTTATCGTAGGAATAGGCATTATTGTTGTAGCCGAAACCGCCGTAAAAAGGGCTAAGCTGATCCGTATTCTGATGTTTTTTAAGCTGAGTCAGGGCGCTATCGGTTAAGACTTCATTCCCCAACGCCGCACCAATCTGAGCGGTAATACCGTAGGCAGCTGAAGATTCCTGGGTATCCAGAGCTGCTCCAGTTTGGGGATCATAATAGGAATAAAGGGTTCCGCTGACGGTTCTCTCTTCCAGCCAGTCCAGCGTCTGCGGCGAATAGATCCCGGCTTCAGCCAGATTCTGGATCACCATCAGGCTGTCCAGAATGTTAATTTTTCCATCGGCGTTGGTATAGGTGCCCTTTTGCGGATCATAGCTTTTATGGTAGAGCGGCAATGTTTCGCTGATAAAGCTGCCCAGCAAAATCTGCTTGTTTGTTGCGACCGCGGCAGTGAGTTCAGGTCTTACCGTAGCCAGGGTCTGGATCGCCGCAAGGTTGAGATAGGCCACTTCGACGGTTTTATCCTGGGTGGGACTGGCGGCGCTATAGTAATTGACCAGGTAATCGGACTGAAAGCCCTTGCTCGGCAATTGATTCTCCAGAGTCTCAGAGATCTTCGTGCCGGACTCGTTAAGCGGCCATTGTTTTTTGGCCAGGGTCAGGGTCTGGTAGATCCGCAGATCGTCAATAGTGGCTGAAACATCAGTAATCGGATCGTTATTTTCAACCACCCGCCACAGTAAGATATCCTCGACGATCAGATAATTCTGGATATAGTCAGTGGTGTTATAAAAAAGCATTTGATCCCCGGTTAATCGGGCATACTCCAATAATAAGCCCATCGATTCGGAAAGAATTTCATGACCGGTGGATAGCTCCCCGGTTTGGGCAGTATTTTGATAATTGGTGTAAATACCGCCATTGGCAGAGGTCAGCTGTTTTTGGATAAAGGCCTGACAGTTCAGGGTTTCCCGGGAAAGCGGGCTGACCGGCGTTAGAGAGGTAGCTTCAAGAGCGGTATAAGCAGCCATTTCGGTATTATCCTCGGGTTTGGAAAAATAACATCCAGAGATCGTAACAATCAAACCAGCCAATAAAACAAAAATAAAAATATTTTTAAGTATCTTTGCCATGTTTTAACTTCTTTCCTATTTTTGAAACACCTTTTAGCATCACCTTGCGGACCAGATTAACAGAGGAGGAGACCATAATAATGCCTATTGCCAGAGCTCCAGAAATCAGCAGGGTATGAATACCGGTGGAGATACCAGGATCAATCTCGCCATTGATAAAAAAGAGCATCGTGTAGTAGATGCCACCCCCTGGAACCAGGGGAATCAGAGCTACCGCCAGATAAATAGTGGTCGGCGATTTGGTCAAACGAGCCATCATTTCAGCATAAAGGGAGATCACAATGGTGGCCAGCAGATAGAGAATGACATCATTGGTAATCAGTAGTTGAAAAACCACGTAAACCAGCTGTCCCAGCATCCCGCCCAGGGCAGCAAGAAGTAGTTTATCCCGGGGGATGTTAAAAACAATGGCAAAGGCCAGAGAGGCGCCAAAGGCATATAAACAGGGGCTAACATAATTCATCGTTTCAACCTCCCCAGAATGGTCGTAATAAACTTAAGGGGACAGCAACCCCAGCGGCAATGGCAGCGCCGATCAGCAGGGCCTCAACGCCCTTGGCCAGACCGGAAAGATAGTCCCCGGCAATGATATCACGGATCGAATTGGTGATCGCTAGACCCGGTACCAGGGTCATAATCGAGCCGATAATAATGGTATTCATATTGGTGGTCGGTTCCAGCCCCGCAGCAATTACGGCTACCGTTGAGGCAATCAGGCCACCCACAATATGGGTGAAAAAAACGTTGGCCTCAAAGCGAGCCATGATATCCATTTGCAGTTTTATGCCAATGCCAATCAAAAATCCGACACAGCTGTCTACCAAACTTCCCCCAAAAAACAGGGTGAACATCTGGGAAATAAAGGCGAAAGCTAATACTTGAAGATAGTGCGGATAAGAGGGGATGCTATCGATAAGCCTGATTTCGGACAACAGGTCTTTGTAATTGGTTGGTTCAAAGCAGATTTGACGGGATAAATGATTGATTTCGGAGACCTTGGTCAAATCGATTTTGCGGGAATGAATCCGTCGGGTTCGAGTCAGCGGGGCTTCTTCTTCCAGAGTGACAGAGATGATGATGGTGGTCGGTACAACAAAAATTTCGGCCTCTTTGGCACCAAGGGCAAGACAGATCCGATGCATCGATTCTTCCACCCGGTAGGTTTCAGCACCGTTGGAAAGGAGGATGACCCCCATTTCCATGGCAACATGGCTGAGTTGAGCGATTGTCATTACAGTTCATCCAGGATGGCATCAAGAACCCGGTGTGCCACCGCATCCTTGGATAACAGTGGCAGCGCTTCATTTTTTTCGAGGGTAATAATGGTTACCCGGTTGGTGGGGGTGTTAAAACCGGCTCCTTTTTCCTTTAAATTATTGGCCACCATCATATTCACGTTTTTAAAACAAAGCTTTTCTTTGGTATTTTCGATCATATTTTCAGTTTCCATCGAAAAGCCGCAGACAAATTGATCGGAGCGTTTCTTTTCGCCGATGGTTTTTAAAATATCAATGGTCGGCGCTAGGTTGATGACGGGTCGGCCATCACGTTTTTTTATTTTCTCGGTAGCCACTTCGGCCGGTTTGAAATCAGCCACAGCAGCGGCTTTGATGACAATGTCGGTTGCTTCAAAATGATCCATCACCTGGGCACACATCTCACTGGCTGAAACAACCGGGATAAAATTGACAAAGGCTGGTGGGGTCAAAGCGGTTGGTCCGCTAATCAGGGTCACGTCGGCACCCCGGAGCATGGCCGCCTGAGCCAGGGCATAACCCATTTTACCGCTGGAATGATTGGTGATATATCGCACCGGATCGATCGCTTCAACGGTAGGACCGGCGGTAATCATGATATTTTTTCCTTTAAGATCATGGAAAAAAGCGATTTCGCGGAGGATATGATTGATCAGCAGCTCCTCATCCGGAAGTTTGCCGACGCCCACATCCTTGCAGGCCAGTATCCCGACCGCTGGATCGATGATCTGATAACCCAGCTTTCTCAGGCTTTTTAGATTATTCTGGACAATCGGGTTTTCGTACATGGCTGTATTCATGGCTGGGGCGATCAATTTGGGACAGTGGCAGGCCATGATGGTGGTGGTGAGCATATCGTCAGCAATCCCAGCATTGATTTTGCCGATGACATTGGCCGAAGCCGGTGCCACCATAAAAAGATCGGCCCGTTTGGCCAGACTGATATGGGCCACGTCATAAGAAATATTGCGGTCAAAGGTATCAATAATACACTTGTTGCCGGTTAAACTCTCAAAGACCAGAGGGGCAATAAATTCCTGAGCGTTTTTAGTCATAATAACTTGAACATCGCAACCCATTTTGGTCAGGCTGCTGGCTACATTAGCCATTTTATAGGCGGCGATGCTTCCGGTAATGCCCAGAACAACGGTTTTGTTTTTTAATAGATTTTTCATCGGCTTTCCTTTTCCAACTGTTTTCATTAATTTTCATAATCATTATACCAAACCCGGGGGTCAGGAGTAAATATAAGTTTTTATTCTATCCAGCAGTTAAATTGTCGCAGGTTGTTGATTTTTATGATTCGTTTTGCAATTACCTATTGAATTTAAATAAAAAAGGCGTTAGAATATAGATGCATTGTATCCGGCGTGACTGGAACGATAGCGGGAGGTAAAAATGAAAAATACCAAGACCAATGATTTGGTCAAACTGTCCTTTTTTGTGGCCATTATTATCTTGTTGGCAGTGACACCGTTTCTAGGTTATATCCCATTGGGATTCACCCGAGCCACTATTATTCATATCCCTGTCATTATCGGCAGCATTATGCTGGGACCATTTTATGGGGCTTTTCTGGGATTTGTTTTTGGACTGACCAGTTTAATCAACAATACCTTTAATCCAACGGTGACATCATTTGTTTTCACCCCGTTCTATTCACTGGGAACCTATTCTGGTAATTTCTGGAGTCTGGTGATCTGTTTTGTACCACGAATTCTGGTTGGGGTCGTACCGCATTATATTTATCGGGGCATGAAAAAAGTGAAAAACAACGACGTCTTGGCACTCAGTCTTGCCGGCGTTGCGGGATCGCTGACGAATACCCTGTTGGTGATGAATTTTATTTATCTGTTTTTTGGACAAAGTTATGCTGAAGCCAAAAATGTCGCATTATCGACATTGTATGGCGTTATTCTGTCAGTGATTGCCATTAATGGCATCCCGGAAGCGATTGTGGCGGGCGTTCTGACCACCGCGATCTGTAAAGCACTGTTGCGATATACCGGCAAACCGGCGCTCCAATAAGCTGTGGGATGATAATTTTAAAGACACATGCATCAAACTGTTTCGGGAAAAAGTCCTGAAGCAGTTTTTTTATTGGCTTTTATTGATTTTATTACTTTGATATCTTTTCAAAAGAATATATAATGAGTATAAAAGAACCTAACGATACAAAATAAAGGAGTTGTGATGAAAAAGATTAACAAAGTTCTTGGCTTGCTGCTGATCGTGCTGTTGGTGACTGGGGTTTGGGGAACCACCGCCTTGGCAGCAACGGTCAATGATGATCAGACCATTACTCTAAAAATCATTCATACCAATGATATTCATTCCCGCTACACCTATAGTGCCCAAAACAATACCCTCGGTTTTGCCAAACTAAAAACCATCATCAATCAGGAAACCCCCGATCTTGTTGTCGATGCCGGGGATATTTTTCATGGACAGTCCTTTGCGACGATTGAAAACGGCGGTTCCATTGCTGAGCTGATGGCGGCAGTGGGCTATGATGCGATGGCGCCGGGGAATCATGATTTTAATTATGGCAGTGCCCGCTTATTGCAACTGGGAACCATGGCCAATACCAAAATTTTGGCTAATAATGTGACGTACAGCGAATCCGGAAATCTTTTTTTTAGCGATGACTATTTAATCAAAGAAATAGTGGTGGCTGACGAAGTGATTAAGATTGGTGTGTTTGGGCTGATCAGCCCGGATATTTATTCCGATACGGCCCCGGCCAATGTGGCCGGGTTGAGCTTCGGCACCCAGGAATCGGTGATTGCCACCGCCCAACAAGCTGTGGCGGCGCTGGAAGCTCAGGACTGCGACGTCATTGTGGCGCTGACCCATATTGGCGATTCGGACAATGGTACGCTGATCCGCAGTGATGCCATTGCTGAGGGCGCACCGGGAATTGATGTGATTGTCGATGGCCACACCCATGATGTTGAAAATCGCGACGTCAATGGCACTCTGATTGTCCAAACGGGTTGTTATTTCGGTGCCGTTGGTGAGGTTGAAATCACTTTGAAAAATGATCTGGCGCTGGCGGCCCGAATTGACAGCGTCGGAGCTGCAAACATTGGTGCAGTACCAGCCGAAGCTACAGCAGAAATTATCGCAACGGAAATTCCGGCTGAAGTAATTTCATCAGAAGACGATACCTTGGTGGCAGCAGTGGCGGCTATCCAAACCGACGGAGCAGCAGTATCTTATACGGTTGTAAGCAAAACAGAAACCCTGACAACCGTAGCTCAGGCTACTGATGATGTCATCCCGGCTGACCCGACGGTGGCCGCCCTGACGGCAGCAATTGAAGCCCGGGAAGATCCCATCAAAAAACAGGTGGTCGGAAATACTCCGGTAAAACTGGGCGGCAGTACCGACAATATCTGGCAGGATGTGCGACTTGGTGAACTGAATCTGGGCCGAGCCCTGTCTGACAGTTATCGCTTTGTTACCGGCGCCGAGATCGCGGCTGAAAACGCTGGCGGAATCCGGGCGCAGATTCCCGCTGGCGATATCAACAAGGGACAGGTTATCGACGTGCTGCCATTTGGAAATTATCTGGTGACTAAGTCGGTTTCCGGAGCAGATATCAAGAAAATGCTCGAAACCAGCATCGAGATTGGCATTAATAATCAGATTGCCAATGATAAAAATGATAACTCCTGGCCTGGCAACAGTGGCAGTTATCTCCAGTGGAGTGGTATCACTGCTCAGTATGATTTAGCCAAACCGATTGGTCAGCGGGTCTTTTCGGCCCGGGTTGGCGGTGTTGATCTCGATCCCAACCGGAGCTATACGATCGCTTGTAATAATTATCTGGCAACCAGCAGCGATTACCCTGGTTTAAAGACTGCTGCTATTATTAATGAGTATTCAGCCTGTGATGAAGCCTTTATCAGCTATCTCCAGAACGCTGGTCATGACCGTTTCATGGCGGCCATCAACAACGCCAATGTCACTAAAGGAACAGCACCCCAACCGGCACCCAATCCCCAGCCGGTTCAATCAGCACAAAAGCAGTCCGTCAATAATCCCCGTACCGGTTACGGACCATGGCCCTGGACAATGATGCTGCGATCAGTTGCATACTTGGCAGTTTGGTAAAATAAGCTTCGTAGGAGCGAACCGTGTTCGCCCACAAGCGGCGTCTTTTAAGTTATTGCAGCAGTGGAGATGCCATGACAACGAAAAAGGGGGGGATTTGCATCAACACAAAAAACAACCTTCAGACGCTCATGACCCTGGCCATTGAGACCGCAAAAGCAGGGGCAGTCAGGGGCGAGGTTCCCATCGGGGCGGTACTGGTTTGCGCGGGCCGGGTCATTGCGCGAGCCCATAACATGAAAGAAAGTCTGGCTGATCCGACCGCCCATGCCGAAATGCTAGCGATCCGGACCGGAGCAGAAAAACTGGGCCGCTGGCGGCTGGGGGACTGTCAACTGTATGTCACCGCCGAACCCTGCGTGATGTGTATGGGGGCCATTATTCAGGCGCGGATCCCCTTATTGGTCTATGGTGCCACTGAAAAGAAATTCGGAGGGGTCGAATCGACAGCTTTTTTAGGTCAACACCCAATGCTTCCAAAGCATATGGAAATCTATGCCGGTATCTGTGAACAAGAATGCGAAGATCTGCTGAAAGAGTTTTTTGAAAAAAGAAGAAACAACAATGAGTAATAAATCAAAGGGATCCTTTACAACCTTACGGACAACCAGTTTCAACAGTAGATTAAGAAAATTAGAAAAGCTGGTCACTGCAACGGGCATGACCGACATCGATTTCGAAAATAAATTTGCGTCGGTTGCAGCCGCGGTGTCGGAGTCTATCCCGTTGATGCCATCTCGGCCAAATATGATGAAAGCATGGTTCAAACTAGAAACCGATATCATCATGTCTTTGATATTTTGTGATTGACAAAGGCAAAATAAATAGATATAATGACTCAAATACTAAAGTAGTCAAAATTAATCAAATAAAATAACTGCTATGACCAAGAGAAAGATGCCAAAAATTGTATTTAAGAGAGTTGGAGGATGGTGTGATTCCAATAGTACGATGGTATGTAATACTCACTTGCGAGCTGCCAACCTGAAAATTTACCCAACTAGTAGGGAAGGCCGTGATCCCGTCCGGGATGTCAACGTTAAATGACTATGGTTAGGTGCGCCTTGCGTTCAGACCAGAAGAGGAAATAATTGCGAGATTATTTCGAATTTTAGAGTGGTACCGTGGATACTTATATCCGCCTCTGTTTTTTTTACAGAGGCGGATTTTTTTAGCTCAAAACAAAGGATTACCGGATTAAAATGGGGCATCCGTTTTATTGTAAAAGGGTATATAATGGTCACATCAAGTGAATTTATATAATTAGAAAATTAAATTATTAAAACATTTCAAGGAGGAAATTAAAAAATGGCAAAATTATTTTATGACGCAGATTGTAATCTGGGGTTACTCGATGGAAAAACAGTTGCAATTATTGGATATGGTAGTCAGGGGCATGCCCATGCTCTGAATCTGAAAGAATCAGGTGTGAATGTTATTGTTGGTCTTTATGAAGGCAGCAAATCCTGGCCAATCGCTGAAGAAGCAGGTTTAAAAGTTATGACTGCCGCTGATGCTACCAAAGCAGCGGATATCGTCATGATTCTGCTCCCCGATGAAAGACAGGCAGCGATCTACAAAGAAAGCATTTTACCAAACCTTGAAGCCGGCAACAGCCTTGTCTTTGCCCATGGTTTCAATATTCATTACGGTCAGATTGTTCCGCCAGCTGGCGTCAATGTCTTTATGATCGCACCAAAGGGACCAGGACACACCGTCAGAAGTCAATATCAGGAAGGCCGGGGAGTTCCCTGTCTGATTGCCGTTTATCAGGATGCTACCGGCAATACCCATGATCTGGGATTAGCATATGCTTCGGGAATCGGTGGTGGCCGTGCTGGTATCCTTGAAACAACTTTCAAAGAAGAAACTGAAACCGATCTTTTTGGTGAACAAGCAGTTCTCTGTGGTGGGGTAACGGCGCTAATGAAAGCTGGTTTTGAAACGTTGGTTGAAGCTGGTTACCAACCAGAAAGCGCCTATTTTGAATGTGTCCACGAAATGAAACTGATCATCGATTTAGTGGTTCAGGGCGGACTGGGCTACATGCGTTATTCCATCAGTGATACCGCTGAATACGGCGATTACATTACTGGCAGCAAAATCATTACCGAAGACACCAAAAAAGCCATGAAGGGTGTTCTTAATGATATTCAGGATGGTACCTTTGCCCGTAACTGGATCCTTGAAAACCAGGCTAACCGACCATATTTCAATGCTGTCCGACGGATTGAAACAGAAACTCAGGTTGAAAAAGTTGGCGCTGAATTACGAACCATGATGTCCTGGATTAAAAAATAAGCACAAAAACAGTAGCTACAAAAAAAGGCAGAAGGTCTTCTGCCTTTTTTTAAAACCAAAAAACAAAATAATTAGGAGGAGATGCAATGAGCAGAATCGTAAAAATATTTGATACCACCCTTCGAGATGGAGAACAGTCGCCGGGTTGCAGTATGAACCTGAAAGAAAAACTGGAGATGGCAAAACAACTCGAACGCCTGAGAATTGACGTCATTGAAGCAGGATTTGCGATTGCATCTCCTGGTGATTTTGAGTCAGTTCAGCTGGTTGCCAATGAAATTAAAAATGCTACCGTTGCCAGCCTGGCTCGCAGTACCGAAAAAGATATCAGTACCGCCTATGAAGCTTTAAAAGGTGCTGTGAATCCTCGGATTCATTACTTTTTGGCGACCTCGGACATTCACATGGAGTACAAGTTGCGGATGTCAGCGGAAGCGGTTCTGGAAAAAGCTATTGCGATGGCAAAATTTGCCCGCAATCTGTGTGGTGAAGTCGAATTTTCAGCCGAAGATGCCTCCCGAACCCGGCCGGAATTTTTATATCAGGTATTGGAAGGGGTCATTAACCAGGGGGTTACAATCGTCAATATCCCGGATACTGTCGGCTATACCACACCCGGTGAATATTTTAAATTCATTGAAGGGATCCGTAATAACGTGCCCAATATTGATAAGGCGACCATCTCGGTTCACGTTCATGACGATCTGGGGCTGGCTGTGGCCAACTCGTTGGCTGCCGTTCAAGCCGGCGCTGGTCAAGTGGAATGTACAGTCAACGGAATCGGTGAACGAGCCGGCAATGCGGCGCTGGAAGAAATTGTCATGGCGCTTAAAACCCGGCACGATATTTATCAGGTGGAGACAAATATCGACACCACTCAGATCTATCGTTCCAGTCGCTTATTATCCAAGTTAACTGGAGTTCGGGTACAACCCAATAAAGCGATTGTCGGCGAAAATGCCTTTGCCCATGAATCGGGCATCCATCAGCATGGGATGATGGCCAATCGTGAAACCTATGAAATTATGACGCCGGAATCAATCGGCTTAAAAGAAACCAAAATGGTGCTGGGCAAACACTCCGGTAAGCATGCTTTTGTCGACAAACTGACATCGCTGGGCTATGCCTTAAGTGATGAGGAGGTGCTTGATTTATTTAATCAGTTCAAGCTGCTGGCGGACAAGAAAAAAGTCGTTTCCGATAAAGACATTCTGGCTCTGATTGAACAAAAACAATTGGCCATTCCCGAAGTTTATTCCCTTGACCGTTTTGTGATCAGTACCGGTAACACGATTTCTACCGCCGCTACCATTCGGTTGCGGAAAAATGGTGATCTTATCGAAGCGGTATCACTGGCTGACGGACCGATCAGCGCTGGTTTCAAAGCCATTTGCCAATTAGTTGACTGTGATCTGATCCTGATTGATTATGGCGTTACCGCCGTCACCGACGGTAGCGATGCTCAGGGCGAAGCTCAGGTCAAAATATCTGATGGTATCCAAGTGTATCATGGTCGGGGACTGAGTACCGACATCATTGATGCCAGCTTAAAAGCCTATGTCGATGCTGTCAACCAGATGCTTTATATAAAAGAAAGTCAAAGTAATGAAGTCCAGAAACAAGGCAATTTAAAATCGTAATGAGGGGGAATAGGAATGTCCGAAAAAATACTAATCTTTGATTCAACCCTGAGAGACGGGGCTCAGGCTGAAGGTATTTCCTTCTCGGTGGAAGATAAAATCCGGATTGTCGAAACGCTTGATAAAATGGGGATTGATTATATCGAAGCCGGAAACCCTGGCTCTAACCCCAAAGACATCGAGTTTTTCAATCGGATCAAAGGCCGGAAGCTTAATCATGCCAAGCTGGTTGCCTTTGGGAGCACCCGGCGAGGCGGGATTGCCGTTGAGGATGATGCTAATCTTAAGGCAATTCTGGAAACCCAGACCCCTGCGGTAGCGATCTTTGGAAAAAGCTGGCCCTTCCATATTACCGATATCATCAAAACCACGCTGGCCGAAAACCTCAAAATGATCGAGGAAACCATGGCCTATCTCAAGGCGCAGGGAAAAGATGTGTCCTTTGATGCCGAACACTTTTTTGATGGGTATAAGAACGATCCGAACTATGCGATTGAAAGCCTGCTGGCAGCTCAGGAGGGCGGAGCCGATTGTCTGGCCCTCTGTGATACCAATGGCGGAACCCTGCCCTTTGAAATTCAGGAAATTGTCACTGTCGTACGGCAGAAATTACGGATTCCGCTGGGCATTCACTGCCATAACGACAGTGGTCTGGCAGTAGCCAATTCACTGATGGCCGTTTATGCCGGCGCCCGGCAGGTTCAGGGAACCTTTCTGGGTTATGGCGAACGCTGTGGAAATGCCAATCTGGCGACGATCATCCCCAATCTGCAACTAAAAATGGGATTCCACTGTCTAGCCGCTGAGGAGCTGTCAAAATTGACCTCCTCGGCGATTCGGATTGCCGAGATTTCCAATTATGCGTTGACCGGCCGGGAGCCCTTTGTGGGAAAATCGGCCTTTGCTCACAAGGGCGGTATGCATATTGATGCGGTCATTAAGAACCCGGCATCCTTCGAGCATGTCTCGCCGGAAGCGGTCGGCAATGAACGGCGGATTTTGATGTCTGAGGTTTCCGGCCGCAGCACCATTATTCAGCTGATCAATGAGGTCGACCCTAGTCTGACCAAAAAATCGGAAGAAACCACCCGGGTGATGGATCGCATCAAAGAGCTGGAATATCAGGGCTATCAGTTTGAAGGTGCCGAAAGCAGTGTCAAACTGCTGATCCGCAAGGAGTTGGGTCTGCACAAACCGTTTTTCATTCTCGAAGATTTTAAAACAATCGGCGAGCAAACCCATACCAAGGAAGCCCTCAGTTCTTCCGCCGTGGTGAAGATCAATGTCGACGGTCAATCGGAAATCAATGCCGCCGAAGGAGATGGCCCGGTTAATGCCCTGGATAAAGCCCTCAGAAAAGCGCTGGAAGTCTTTTACCCTAAAATCAGCGAGATCCGCCTGACCGACTTCAAGGTGCGGGTCATCGATTCCAAATCAGCCACCGCCTCCAAGGTTCGGGTGCTGATTGAAAGTTCCGATGGGGTCGATATCTGGACCAATGTCGGAGTTTCGACGGATATTATTGAAGCCAGTCTGATCGCCCTGATCGACGCCATTGAATACAAGTTGTTAAACGATGAAGAACGGGAGAAGTAAAAGGATCATACCCTCGCCCGCAGAAGTCATGTCGTTAACAAAAAAAATATTTTATTATAAATTAACGAGGAGAATACCATGAATTATAAAATAGCCGTGATTCCCGGAGATGGAATCGGCCCTGAAATTGTTGGGGTAAGTATTAAAGTTTTAGCTAAAATTTCTGAAAAATTTAATCATGTTTTTAATTATACCGAGGTCCTGGCCGGGGGTGCTGCCATCGATGCTTATGGCACGCCGTTACCGCAGGAAACGGTTGATATCTGTTTAGCCAGCGATGCCGTTTTACTGGGCGCCCTGGGCGGACCAAAATGGGACAACTTACCCGGTGATAAACGGCCAGAAGCAGGACTGCTGGGACTGCGAAAAAGCCTGGGTCTCTATGCCAATCTGCGACCAGCGATTCTTTATGAAGAGTTGAAGGCCGCCTGTCCGTTAAAACCGGAAATTATTGGCGAGGGTTTGGACATTATGGTCGTCCGGGAACTGACGGGTGATGTTTATTTCGGCGAAAAAGGCCGAGAGGGTGATTTTGCAGCTTGGGATGTGATGAAATACACCCGGCCGGAAGTTCTGCGGATCGCTAAAAAAGCCTTTGAGATTGCCATGAAACGGAATAAAAAACTAACCAATGTCGATAAAGCCAATGTTCTGGAAGTCTCCCGTTTCTGGCGAAGCTGTGTTGAAGAAGTAGCCAAAGACTATCCTGAGGTCGAACTGAACCATTTATATGTCGATAATGCTGCAATGCAACTGGTCATCAATCCCAAACAGTTTGATGTCATTGTCACCGGTAATTTGTTCGGCGATATCTTATCTGATGAAGCCAGCATGATCACCGGTTCGATCGGGATGCTGCCATCAGCCAGTATGGCCGATGGTAAGTTCGGGATGTTTGAACCGATCCATGGCTCAGCCCCGGATATCGCCAACCAGAATAAAGCTAATCCGATTGCTACCATCGTATCGGTCGCCATGATGCTGCGATACTCCTTCGATCTGGTTGCCGAAGCGGATGCCATTGAAGCCGCTGTTCAAAAAACCCTGGCTCAGGGCTACCGCACCGGCGACATCTTTTCAGCCGGGATGACTCTGGTCGGTACCGTTGAAATGGGTGAGCGTATTATCGAAAACCTGTAAAACCAAACGATAAACTAGATTGATGGTTCATTAGGGCGATCCGTGCTGACCGAGGGGTCAGACCCTCGCCCGCAAACCAAACCGATAATAAGATCAAAACCACAAACGAAAGGATATCAAATGAAAAGTGATCGTGTAAAAAAAGGCGTTGAAACAACCCCACAGCGTTCTTTATTCAAAGCTATGGGTTATATCGACGAAGAACTGGAGCAACCCTTAATTGGCGTGGTTAATTCCTTTAATGAAATCGTACCGGGACATATTCATTTAAATACCATCACCAAAGCTGTTAAAGAAGGCGTTCGTATGGCCGGCGGAACGCCCATCGAATTTCCCGCCATTGCCGTTTGCGATGGGATCGCGATGGGTCATGTCGGGATGAAATATTCGCTGGCTTCGCGAGAACTGATTGCCGATTCGATTGAAATTATGGCTACTGCCCATTCCTTGGATGCGCTAGTTTTGATTCCCAATTGTGATAAGGTGGTTCCCGGGATGCTGATGGCTGCGGCCCGACTCAATCTTCCGGCGGTAGTGGTCAGTGGCGGCCCGATGCTCACCGGTAAAGCGGTGGGTCAAAAAGAAACTGATTTAAATACTGCTTTTGAAGCGGTGGGCGCCTTTAACGCTGGTAAAATTGATGAACAAGAGCTTAAATCCTTTGAAGACTCGGTTTGTCCTGGTTGTGGTTCCTGCTCGGGGATGTTTACCGCCAATAGCATGAACTGCCTGACCGAAGTGTTAGGTATGGGCCTGCCTGGCAATGGCACCATTCCGGCGGTTTTTGCTGAACGGATCCGGCTGGCTAAAAAAGCTGGGATTCAGGTGATGGAAATGCTGGCGCGGGACATCAAACCGCGGGATATCATGACTGATGCAAACTTTAGAAATGCCCTGGCCTGCGATATGGCACTGGGCTGTTCGACCAACAGCATTCTCCATCTGCCGGCCATTGCCAGCGAAGCTGGGGTTTGTATTGACCTTCAGGAAGTCAATGAGATTTCAGCCAAAACTCCCCATATCTGCAAACTGGCACCAGCCGGAAATCATCATCTGGAAGACCTTTATTTTGCCGGTGGGATTCAGGCCGTAATGAAATCACTAGCCGAAGCCAACCTGATCGACACCAGTCTGATCACTGTTACCGGAAAAACGATTGCCGAAAATCTCAACGGCGTATTCAATAAAAACCCCCAAGTGATCCGACCACTGGATAATCCCTACAGTCAAACCGGTGGTCTGGCGGTTCTGTTTGGGAATCTGGCGCCAGACGGGGCCGTTGTTAAGCAGGGAGCGGTAGCTCCGGAAATGCTGAAGCACGAAGGCCCCGCGCGGGTTTTCAACTCCGAAGAAGAAGCGACGGCGGCCATCAAAGCCGGAAAGATTGTCGCGGGTGATGTGGTCGTGATCCGATACGAAGGCCCTAAAGGCGGTCCCGGGATGCGGAAAATGCTTTTCCCGACCTCGGCGATTGCCGGTATGGGGCTGGATAAAGACGTGGCTCTGATCACTGATGGCCGTTTCTCTGGAGCAACCCGAGGGGCAAGCATCGGACACGTGTCGCCGGAAGCCGCCGCCGGGGGAACGATTGGCCTGATCGAAGAAGGGGACATCATTGCCATTGATATTGTCAACCGTTCCCTGGTGTTAAATGTTGACGATGCCATCCTCGCTGAGCGAAAAGCGGCCTGGGTGCCATTGGAAGCAAAGATCAAAACCGGTTATCTGGCTCGCTACGCCAGACTGGTGACTTCGGCATCTACCGGCGCCGTCTTTGAAAAATAACGAAAAACGATCAAATATCGATCTTTTTTAACATAACAACTAACTAAATCATTGGTTTAATGGGCGATCTGTGATCGCCCTGATAACCAAACCAATAGCAGAAAGGAAGTGAAAATTTGGATAAAAAAGAATTATTAGGATCGGAAATCACCGTTCGTTGTCTCGAAGAACAGGGCATCAAACATGTCTTTTCATTTCCGGGTGGTGTGGTTATCCCACTATTCGATGCTTTTTATCGACTTGAACATGAGATTGTCGAAATTTGTCCCTGTCACGAGCAAAATGGTGTCCATGCCGCCGATGGCTATGCCAGAACCAGCGATACCGTAGGGGTCGCGATAACCACTTCTGGACCGGGAGCAACCAATGCGATCACCGGAATTGCCAATGCCTATTTGGAT
>JAQUWM010000046.1:16690-17871 GCA_028692885.1 Acetobacterium sp.
GATTCTTTCCAGGAAATAGACATCATCAGCGTGACGATGCAGATTACCAAACACAATTATCTGGTAACCCACATCGAGGATCTGGCCGATACCATTCGGGAGGCTTTTGTGATCGCCCAATCGGGACGACCAGGACCAGTTGTAATCGATATTCCCAAGGATATCTTTCTAGCCAAAACCGCCTATGAAAAAATGTTTATACCAAAGCTGCGACAAATCTATCCAGACATCAAAGAAGCTAAAATCTTTGATGCCGTCGCAGCGATCAATGCTGCCGAGCGACCGATGATTTATGCTGGCGGTGGGGTCCTCAAATCCAAAGCCCACAAAGAACTGCTGGCCTTTGCCGAAAAATCCGGTATTCCCGTGGCTAACTCGTTAATGGGATTAGGTGGGATCCCCAGAGATCACGAGCTATCGATGGGAATGGTAGGGATGCACGGCTTTCAGGAAACCAATCTAGCCGTCATCAATTCGGATCTTCTGATTGCCATCGGTGCCCGCTTCAGCGATCGGGTTACCGGTAACTGTAATGCTTTTGTCCGTAATAAGACGATCATTCACATTGACGTCGATCCGACTGAATTTGCCAAAAATATTCCCGCTGAAATCCAGATTCAGGGAAACATCAAAGATGTGCTACCGCTGTTGACCAATGACATTGAAGAAAAAAGATATCCCGACTGGTATCAAAAAATTAAGAATTGGATCATTCCCTGTGGTGAAAAAGGCGATTATCATCCTAAAAATATTCTTAACACCATCAATGCCGCCTATCCGGAAGCATTTGTCGTCACTGAGGTCGGTCAGCATCAAATGTGGGTTGGCCAATACTGGAACGTTAAGCGGCCAGCTCAGTTGATTACCTCTGGGGGATTAGGCACCATGGGCTTCGGTCTGGGGGCTGCCATCGGGGTCAAGCTGGCCAATCCGGATGAGGATGTCATTCTGATTGCCGGAGATGGGAGTTTCCGGATGAACTGTCAGGAATTGATCACTGTCAGCAAGTACAAGATTCCGTTAAAAATATTCCTTTTTGATAACGAAGCATTAGGAATGGTGCGGCAATGGCAAAAGCTGTTCAGCGATAAGCGCTATGCCCAAACCGATATTGTCCAATGTACCGACTACATCATGCTGGCTGCAGCCAGTGGGATCCCCGAGATCGGAAGAGCACACGT
>JAQUWM010000047.1 GCA_028692885.1 Acetobacterium sp.
GTCCGAAATCCCCTTTTTCCAGAGACAGACTATGCTGCCGGCTTTTTAAGTTGTAGTCAAAGGTGACCCGCAGTTCCGGGTCGTCTTTTCCAACAAAGGCAATCCGTTCATAGCCAATATAGGTTTTAGGGGTGACCGGATGGTTTCTTAAGAAAAATTCAATTTCTTCCAACACCAGCTGGTTCATGGTGTTGATTTCGTTGGGGTATTCCAGTTTTGAAATAAAGCGGGACGCTTCACCGAAACTGAGGGTGGCCCGCCGCTTATTGACAACACCGCCGATTTTCTTTTTCAGTTCCAGGAAAACCTGATCATCTGGAGAGGTGGGGATGGCATAGCTTCGTAAACGGAGCTTTTCTTTGTAATAGGGCTTGGCAAGGGAATGCCGGATAATGTCGTAGTTTTCCGTATCATAATAGATATTGTAAATTGAATAGCCATTGTTTTTAGATGTGTAGTCATCGGGTTTCATCTGGGTTAATAGCACGGGCATCAGTTGTTTGAGTTGGTTTTCATTTAATTGATATTTATTTTCAAAGCGTTTAAACGTTTTTGTGATCATCGTAGTACCTCCATAAAGTTTTTATTTAACATCGCTGCTTTTCTAAAGTATACTCGACCAGTTTGTTAAGCGTTTGTTAACTTTGTGTTTTTTTTGTGAACGTTCTGAAAATAAAAAAAGATGCACCCGGAGGTGCATCTGAGGTTATCGTTAAACTACCGTACCGATCAATTGTTAATCTGTTGTTCGCCGCGGAATCGGACAGGCGATGCCGTGTCCGCTCCGATGCGTACAACATGATGTAACAATTGTCGGTACTGGGCTATCTTTATTATTGTGCAGTACTAAATTTTCAAAGTAAACCAGAAAACGGAGCCTTCATTGATTTTTGAGGTAACGCCGTAATCACCGCAGTGCATATCCAGAATCGATTTGACGATGGACAGACCCAGGCCGGTGCCGGTAACTGCCCGTTTGTGGGTTTTATCGACTTTGTAATAGCGGTCCCAGATGTAGGGGAGATCTTCGGCAGCGATTCCTTCGCCGGAATCGGCCACTGCGATCTTAACCCAGTCGGCCAGATCGTCGGCCGGGTTTGGGAAGATGGTTTGGGTCACGGTGATTTTTTTATCGTCTCCGGTATAATTAATGGCATTGGTTAACAAGTTGTAGAAGGCCTGCGAAATCCGGGTTTCATCGGCCGTCAGGGTAACTTCCCGATCAGCGATAAAAGAAATCTGGTAGCCATCTAATTCCATCATTTTATTCATTCGGTTAATCGAGTTGGCCAGACTGGCAGTCACGTTATAGGACTGACGATGGATGCTGATATTACCAGTTTGCAACTTGGAAATATCCATCACATCATTGACCAGGGTGGTTAACCGCTTGGTTTCATCGACAATAATTTGAGCATTTTCGGAATTGTTTTCATCCGGTAAATCCCGCATCGCTTCAGCATAGCCGCTGATTAAGGTTAACGGGGTGCGTAAATCATGGGAGATATTGGCAATCAGCTCCTGACGCAGCAGCTCAACCTTTGAAAGTTCTTTGGCAGTATGATTAAGGGTATCCGAGAGTTCCGCAATTTCTTTATAGCCAGTTCCTTTAAACTGGGTGGAATAGTCACCAGTGGCCAGCATTTTAGCACTGTTGTTAATGGCTTCAATCGGTCGGGAAATCCATTTGGCAATGATCAGAGCCAAAATAACCGAAAATAAAATCATGAATCCGGTAATGTAATACAATTGAACCCGCAGGGTATTGACCGTCGCATTCACTGGAGAAATGATCGAGTTAAGCACCAGGGTTAGTTCCTCATTGTTTGCAGCGATAATGGTTTTAGAGTAAATAAGGGTATCCTTTTCTTTCTCTTTTTCCTCAGCCGGTGGTTTCGCCTGCTCCTCGACGTTGTTGGTTTGAACCGAATCGGGGGCGAGTTCCGGTTCGGTCTCTTTGGCGTAACCATCGTGGTTATAGTATTGAAATAGTTCGCCGTCATTGCTGGTTACCTCAGAGGGCAGCGATTTTTCATCAAAGGTTGGTTTGCTGTGGATGATACATCCCTTGACAACATGGGAAGAATAGATGGTATCGCCGGAACTTGACAAAACCTTGATGCAAATATCGTTGTTTTCGGAAACGGTGGAGATGATGGTGGCAAGGTTCTCGTCATTAATGCTCTTTTCAATGGTGTTGGCAGTGGCCTTGATTTCATTGATTTTAATACCCTTGTAAAAACTGTTTAAAAAAATCACCTGAAAAAACCAGAGCAGTATCAATAATACGCCGCAAAAGCCCAGTAAAAAAAGAAAAATCTTCCACTTGATGCTGATTTGTCGGGGGGTGTTTTTTTTATGGGATGATGTCTTACTTTTTTTCAATGGTCTAACCTTCGAACCGGTAGCCCACACCCCGGAGGGTGGTGATCAGTCCGGCATATTCTCCGAGACTTTTGCGGAGCAGTTTAATATGGGTATCCAAGGTTCGGTCATCCCCGTAGAAATCATAGCCCCACACCTCAGTAATCAGTTTTTCCCGGGTTAAGGCGATGTTTTTGTTGCGGATCAGATAAAAAATCAGGTCAAATTCTTTTGGTGACATCTCAATGTTCTCGTTATCGATGAGGACTCTTCTGGCGGTAAAGTCAACGGTCAGGCTGTCCTTGACAAAGATGTCATGCTCCTGGGGTTGATCCCGGGCGGTTCGTTTCATAATGGCATCGATGCGCATCATCAATTCTTTGGGCGAAAAGGGTTTCACCACATAATCGTCAATGCCCAGCTCAAAACCATGAATCTTGTCATATTCTTCACCTCGGGCAGAAAGCATCAACACCGGAATGTTTTGGGTTTTTCTAATTTCCTTGACGGCAGAAAAACCGTCCAGTTCCGGCATCATAACATCCATAATAATAATGTCAAAGGCTTCTTTGCGACACAGCGCCACGGCTTCCATTCCGTTAGCGGCTTCAATCGCCGTATGGCCTTCGAAAATGGCGTATTTTTTAATCAGTGCTCTGATTTTTTCTTCATCGTCGGTTATTAATATCTTATACATCCACGTCACCTCTTTTTCTCATTATAATATAAATAGGATAATATTGCTAAGTGTTTATTGCGTGAACAGGCTCTGATTAATGGCTGAAAAATTCTTCATAAATTTTATAATTTGTGTGACATCGTCACAGAAAGAAATCGCGAAAGGCGGTAAACTAAGTATAAATCAGAAGCGCTAAAATTTATATCAATAAATGATACAAAGGAAGGATTTATTATGTTAAACTTATTATCAAGAAAATCAGAATCAGTAAATTCAGTTAAAAGAATATCCCCGGATGAGGCTAAAAAACGATTGGATGCCAATGAACCGATTGTAATCCTCGATGGGAGAGAAAAAGCTGAGTATGCGAATAGCCATATTCCGAACAGTATTAATTTGCCGCTGAGTAATATTTTGGCGGTTGGTAAAATTGTTCCAGATAAAAACGCCACCATCTTTGTTTATTGCTTAAGCGGCGGCAGAGCTCAGAGTGCTGCCAGTCAGATGGTTAAGATGGGCTATCAGAACATTTACAATCTTGGTGGCATCAACAGCTGGAAATATGAGACCGTTAGTGGTAGTCATTAAAAACAGAAAAATGAGGTAGGTATGGGAGCTCAAAAGATTCATCCATTATCAAGAAAAGTATTTCTAAAAATATCACCGCCCGGAAATGGGGATATTATTGGTGATCAGGAACGTATTCTTAACGCATTGACTCCGGATTTCGGAGCGGTGCGTTTTTCCCGTCGCCTGCTCAAAAAAGTATATCCGTTGTGCCGGGAGGCCAATTGGGAGATTAGTCTGACTTTGGTTAAAAACGACACCACATGGGAACTAGTGGAACTCGAATCCGGGGATCAGCGGCATCGTCATTTTGGGGTAGCGGTCGATTTAGGCAGTACCTCGGTGGCCATGAAGATGGTCGATTTAAGTACCGGTAAGGTACTGGCTGAAGAAAGTATCTTAAACCATCAGATTGAGTATGGCGATGATATTCTCAGTCGCATCTTTTATGCTAAAAATAAACCGGATCATCTGCTGGCGGTGCAGGAAGCAACGATCAGCACCTTTAATGCCCTGCTACAGCAGCTACAAGAAGCAACCGGGATTAATGCTCGGGAATCCTGTATTATGGTTGTTTCCGGCAATACCACGATGATTCACTTTTTATTGGGAATTGATCCCTGGCCAATTTTTGAGTACCCCTTCGCACCGGTGTTTAACCACACCGGCTATCTGGATGTCCGGGATCTCGGTCTCAATACCAGTGGTTATCTTTATTGTATGCCCTCGGTTGCCAACTATTTAGGTGGTGATACTGTCAGCGGTCTGTTGATGGCTGGGCTTCACGAAAAAGACGAACTGGGTTTATTTATCGATATTGGTACTAATGGCGAAATGGTGCTAGGAAATAAGCACTTTCTGGTGGCCGGAGCCGGGGCTGCCGGACCAGCACTGGAAGGCGGTATCAGTAAGAATGGCATGAAGGCCACCGCTGGTGCTGTGGACTCAGTGATCATTGCAGATAATCAACTCCGACTGACGACGATCGGCGGGAGACGACCGCTCGGTATTTGCGGCTCCGGGATTGTCGATCTGATTGCCCAGATGTTATTAAGCGGGTGGATTGATTTTTCTGGTCGTATTAATCCTGAGAAATCGGCTCAGATCGTTAAACGTGATGGCGAATATGGGGTGCTCTACGCCAGTCGGGATGAATCGGGCAATGGTGAGGAATTGCTTTTTACCCAAAGTGATATGAGCCAGTTCATCGACACCAAAGCCGCCGCCAGTACCATGGTTGCTTATCTGCTGGAACGGCTTGGGGTAGAACCGATGGATGTGGATCGTTTATATGTTTCCGGAGCTTTTGGGACTTACATCAATCTGGAGTCAGCCATTACTATCGGCCTTTACCCTGATTTACCCCGAGAACGCTTTGTCTCATTAGGAAACAGTTCCTTGAAAGGGGCCTATGCGCTGTTAACCAATGGCGAGAAAATGGAAGAAGTGGCGATGCTTCAGGAACGGATCGAATATCTGGAGTTTGGAGCCGCTACCGATTTTATCTCGCGGATGTATGCCTCCCGGTTTCTGCCCCATACCGACTTTGATCTCTATCCCACCGTTAAGGCCGCCCTTAGAAAACAGGGACGATTGCGTTAGAAAATAGAGAGTAAAAAAAATAAAAACAAAGGCCCGCGGTGATTGGCATGCCAATCACCGCGGGCCTTATTTAAGAAAAAATCTATTTCTGTTCGATCTGGGGTAGGCTGTCAAAGCCGACTTGGAGATCTTCGTCAGTGGGAACATAGTCGGTCATATTGCCGGCGTTGTAGTTCATATAGGCAGTCATATCAAAGTAGCCGGTACCGGTTAAACCAAAGACGATGACTTTCTTTTCACCGGATTCTTTGCAGGCCAGTGCTTCATCAACGGCAGCTTTAATCGCGTGAGCTGATTCAGGCGCTGGTAGAATGCCCTCAATGCGGGCAAACTGAGTGGCGGCCTCAAAAACTTCATTTTGAGTATAAGATTTAGCCCGGATATAGCCGTCATGGTAAAGCTTGGAAATAATCGGACTCATACCGTGATAGCGTAATCCGCCGGCATGGTTAGGCGAAGGCATGAAGCCGCTGCCCAGGGTGTACATCCGAATTAGCGGGGTCGTTTTACCAGTGTCGCCAAAGTCCAGGGCATAACGTCCGCGGGTTAAAGAGGGGCAGGAGGCTGGCTCGACGGCGACAAAATCAATATTATTTTTACCTTCAATTCGGTTGGCCATAAACGGTGCAATCAGACCCAGTAAATTGGAGCCACCGCCAGCACAGCCGATGATGATATCAGGTTTAATGTCATATTTGTCGCAGGCAATCTTGGTTTCTAACCCGATAATGGACTGGTGTAGACCAACATGGTTTAAGACACTGCCTAAAACATATTTGCAGTTGTCGGTGGTGACCGCCACCTCAATGGCTTCACTGATGGCACAGCCCAGCGATCCGTTGGTGTCAGGGGTTTCGGCTAAGATTTTCCGTCCGGCATTGGTAGTGTTAGAAGGTGAAGCAATTACCTTGGCACCATAGGTTTCCATTACAGCGCGACGGTGGGGTTTTTGTTCGGCAGATACTTTAACCATATAAACCGACAAATCAAGATTATAGTAGGCACAGGCCATTGACAGGGCAGTGCCCCATTGTCCAGCACCGGTTTCGGTGGTTAATGAGGTTAATCCCTGTTTTTTGGCGTAATAGGCCTGGGCAGCAGCAGAATTCAGTTTGTGAGAACCAGAGGTATTGGTGCCCTCATATTTATAATAGATTTCGGCTGGGGTATCCAATTCTTTTTCCAGACAATAAGCCCGAACCAGCGGCGAGGGCCGGAACATTTTGTAGAAATTCTGGATTTCTTCAGGAATTTCAATGGTTTCATCAGTGGTATTCAGTTCCTGATCAACCAGTTCTTCGCAGAATACTGGTAGCAGTTCTTCTTTAGTGCAGTATTCGCCGGTGCCAGGATTGACAAACGGCTCAGGCAGCTCCTTCATTTTGGCTCGGAGATTGAACCAGTATTTCGGCATCTCATCTTCACTTAAATAAATCTTGTAGGGTATCTTTTTCATGGCGCTTTCCTTTCTTTCTGTTGTTAACTCATTACAGAGCACAGCCTGTAAATACAAAAAACTCGTCCTCAACTAAATGTAAAGGACGAGTATAACGACTCGTGGTGCCACCTTTTTTCACAGGATCAAACCTGCCTCTGCAGAATACCAACATATTCCTCAACACTGACGTAGTTGTCACGTCATGGAATACTCGGCGTAAGCCTTTGACCATGCCCTCAGCGGTCCATTTGATGGATTGCGTTCTGCAAGGCTCTCAGCCTACCTCGCTCTCTGTCAGTGCATCTTCCACCGTTATCTCCGCATCAACGGTTTGTTTTTATTTAATCTATATTTTAAATTAAAAATTAAGAAAAGTCAATTAGTAAATTCTAATCTTGACAATTATCCGGAAATGAAGTACAATCGATTTGTAAAGAAATTGTAACGAAATGAAATTTCGATCTGAGGATTGAAATGGAAATAGAAGTGGAGGATTTATGATAGAAAAAGAGACTAAAAGCCCTAATAAAAGAAAAAAGTCGCTCCTTAAAATAGGTATGGCCAGCGTCATCATCACCTGTGTAGTCGGAACGGCGAGTTCCTTTGTTTTTGCCAAGGAGATCAAGGTCACCGTTGATGACAATGAGCGAGTGCTCAGCGGTGGGATGTTCCAGAATGTCGGCGATGTGCTGGAAGACAACGGCATAAAACTGGACGATCGATATTCCGTCAATGTCGATACTAACGCGGTGCTGTTTGCGGTTAATCACATTGAAGTGAAAAGCAAAGCCAGTGGCGAGCTGTCATTTGATGGCAAAACGATTATTTATCAGACCGAAGCTGAAACAGTGGGTGATTTGCTTAAAGAATATAACATTGAACTAAACGACCTTGATCGGGTCGAACCGGGACAAGCAACCGCCTTGGCAGATGTTGAGGAAGTTGCGGTGATTCGGGTTCAGGTTGATGAATTGCCAAGCCGACAGGTTATTACCTATACAACTCAGAATAAAGACAACCCGGAAATAGAAGCGGGCAAAACCAAGATTGTCCAGGTTGGGATTGACGGCGAATCCAGTCAGGTTGAACGCGTCCTTTATGAAAACGGCGTAGAAGTCAAACGTGAGATTATCTATGATGAGATTGTCACCGCACCGATTCCCGAAATTGTCGAAGTGGGAACAAAAGCAGCGGTTGTGCCTCCGGCTCCGGTAGAGGAAGCTCCGCCAGTAGTTGAAACACCGGTAGTGGTTGAAACTCCAGCAGTTGTGGAAACCCCGGCTGTGGTTCAGACCCCAGTGGTCGAAACACCAGCTCCAACACAAACAACAGCGACCAATACCATACCAGAAGGTGCAGTAAAAATGACGATCCAGTGTACCGCCTATACGGCAACCGGAAATGCCACCGCATCGGGTGTGATGCCAACAGCCAACCATACGGTAGCAGCCTGGAGCGGCCTGCCTTTTGGGACCAAAATTTATATCCCGGCAATGGGTACGACCTATACGGTTGAAGATCGCGGCGGTGCAGTCACTGAAGGAATTGTTGATATTTATATGGATTCCTACGATGCCTGTATTCAGTTTGGCCGACAGAATCTGGAAGCTTATATTGTTTATTAAAATAAATTGAAGATAAAAAGGATGTGCGTCGGCACATCCTTTTTTATCTTCAAAATTTGTTGAAATTAAAAAGCAGAAACCAATCATACGGTTTCTGCTTTATTTTTTTAGGTGTCTTAAGACCAGGGCCCGATAGTCGAAGGGATTGGTGATATCCCGGGAGTAGGGAATGGCAGCGGTATTAAGGGTGACATCAGCTTCAATCGTCTCATATTCTAAAATCAGAGCATTGAAGGCATCGCTAATCTCCTGATTAATCAGTAATTGATTTTTAACGGAAGTGTTTTCCATCAGAATGCTGAAAACACTGCCATCGAGAATATAAATCAGGTGGGTGCTGTAGCAATGGGTTTTGATAATCTTTAAGGTTTTATAGAGGATCTCATCCCAGAGTCTGGAACCATTCATGGTTTTGAGTTCATCCAGATGGCGAATCGTAATCATTTCCAGGGTCAGAATCGTTTCGCCCCGGGAAGCTCGATCCATGGCATATTTAAGATCTTTATAATAGGCTTTTTCAATCGTCAGTCCCGGACTTTCTTCCAGATTATCATAAGAAGCAATTTGCTGTTCCAGATTTTTTTTGAAATGGAACAGCTCGCGGATCTTTCTGATTAATAAGGCCGAACTCCATAAAAGCATTGGGATTACAACCAGCCAGCCAACCTGATACAATTTAAAGGGCACATTGAGGTAGAAAAGCGAAATAAGGGACAACGTGACATAACTGCACAGCAGTAGGATCATAAAAAAGATGCTGGCGCCATAGGGCATGGCAATGGTAAAGATCAGGCAGGTAAATAAAATAAAGACCACCGAGTAATCAATAAAATTAAATTCTGAAGCGGTGAAAATCAGAAAAGCGCCAAAAACCATTAATCCCATAAAGAAAAAAACAAGCGGCGGAACCATATCGGTTAAGCTGGGCTTTTTAGGAAGAGTGTGGTTTGTTGTTTTATCGGCTTTGGGCTTTTTTAGTTTGGCAGCCGGAGCCTTTGTCTTCTTAGCCTTTCCTTTTTTGAGTGGCTGTTCTTCATTTTGGGGAACCACGGTTTCGACAGTCAAAAGCGGTTCTTCAGGATTGACGATCGGGGCTTTTTCCAGTTCAGAAGACTCGACCGAATTTGGGGCTTCGGGAACAGCTTTCGGTGGGGACGGTGTTTCGGTAAATCCGGAATTGAGAATTGCAGCGACCGTGTTTGGCATAGTCGGATCGGTCGCCGGTGATTCAGTTGACATCTCGGAGATCGATGATGTCCGCTCCGATCCATAGGTGTAAGGGGTGGTTCGACCCAATACATTTGACAAGGTAGGCAGTTCTTCCTCCTCATCGCTTTCGCTGATGGGGTTGGAAAAGTCAGCAAAATCATTGAGCGACGATGGTTGATTGGTGAGACGATCGCCATCAAAGGCCAGTCGGTTTGTCCAGGTTTCAAAAGGAGTCGAATTGAGAACGGCCTGATCCAGAGCGTCATCATCTGAGATATCCACACCGGACAGAAAATGTTCGCCGGTTTGGGAGGGCTCCTGGATGGCTACTTCAAAAACGTCGGGGCTCACTTCCGGAGAAATGAAACCGTCCTCAATAAGTGAAGCAAGCTTGGCATCAATTCGTATTTCACATTCCTGAATGGTGGCATCCAGATGCTGTTTTTTTTCGAAAATAAGATCCAATTTACTCGGCTGGATTTTGTCATTATTCATAAGTATCCATCGCTTTCGCAAATAAATTTCATTATAATTTCTTTTGGTTATTGACTTTAACATCATAATCGTGGATGATAAAGAAGTTTTTAGAGGTGTTGAGTCATCACAATAAATTTGAAATAGTCCTCTACAACTACACATTATAGCAAAGAATATGCTTTTATTAAAGAGAAAAACGAAAAAAAGACCGTTATTCCTGATCGCGGTTTTTAAAGTAATGATAAAGTAATGATCTCGAATGAAGCGATGCTTATAAAAATGTGATTCTTCATCAAAGGTGATGGCGTAAAAACATAAAAAAAACAACGTTTAGACACGTTGCATTATCTACACATATGGATGTGATTAAAGTTGCAACTGGCTGTCATATAAATAAATACTTAGACCCTTTAGCTTTGCGTCCTTACCTTTGGGTAAGTTTGCCGAATATATAATTAATCCCATAATAATACAGATTTCCTATTCAGTCAAGAGCAAGGTCGATTCGGATGGTAAAAGGATGCTTCCCTTTAGAATAATTTTCACCTGGGCCGCTTTTTTCTGGTAAAATAGTGGCAAAATGATAACCGCTAGGGAGAAAAATGATGTCAGGAAAAAAATACTTATCAACAGTTTAACATCTAATTGTTGTTAAAAGAAAAATTTAAAACTGTCTGTTTTGGGGAAGTCAAGCAAGTAATTTCAAGTATCAACTTTTATCTGTGTATATGTGGATAAGTCCTGGGAAAATAATTAACAGGGGCACTGAAACATGGCTGATCAGAAAAGCCCATGCTTAGACACATTTCAGGGTAAAAGTAAATAATTTACAGGACTTATCCACAAACAGTGGATAGAATCGATCGATGTGTGGATAAACGTGTTGATTTTCTGTTAAAACTAAAAAATTAGGTGAATTAGAGGAGCTAATTGTGGATAACTTTTTAAAAAACGGGGAAAGAATTGAAGATTTAGGGCTTAATAATCTGAGGATAATCCAGAATCCGGATTATTTTTGTTTTGGTATGGATGCGGTTTTGTTGTCATGGTTTGTGTCTCGGCGCATAAAAGGATCTCCCCATATCATCGATTTAGGAACTGGGACGGGGATAATTCCGCTATTGCTTTATGGTAAAACAAAGGCGGCCTCCATTACCGGCCTGGAAATTCAGGAGCCTCTGGTGGAGATGGCCAGAAGGAGCATGGCACTCAATGGGTTATCAGCTCAGATCAAAATTATTGCCGGGGATATTAAAGAACCTGGCAGTGAGATTCTTCCTAATGCTTATGATGTCGTGGTCAGTAATCCGCCCTATATGCGGGCAACTGCTGGGCTAAAAAATAATTGTGAAACAAAGACAATTTCACGGCATGAAATTTTATGTAGTATTGAAGATATCCTAGTTTTCAGTAAGCGGATGCTCAAGGATCGCGGCCGCCTGTTTCTGGTCCACCGGCCGGAACGGCTGGGGGATATTATTTCATTGATGCGACTTTATAAAATTGAGGTCAAGCATCTTCAATTTGTTTACCCTTCGATTAAAAAAGAAGCCAATCTGGTCTTGATTGAAGGCCGGAAAAGCGGCAAACCAGGGTTGAAAACAGATGCTCCGCTAATCGTTTATCAAGAAGATGGTGAGTATACCGAGGAAATTTATGATATTTATGGGATGACTAAGCCGGAGAAAGTGGTTAATTTAAAATAAATTTGCTGATTGTTAAAAAACACAATAGCAGTGGCAGATTATTTTTGTGATGGTAGAAATTTTTTATTCAGGAGGACTTGATGGCATTTACTTACTTTTTTAGAGATTTACAAACCCTGGAGCTGATCTGTGGCCATGTAATTCCCGACCTCCACGCAAAGCCAGAGATTAAGATTTGGGATGCCGGCTGTGCCATGGGACCGGAACCCTATACCCTGGCAATGTTGTTGCGGGACCGGATGGATCAGCTTGATTTTCAAAAGGTCAAGATACAGGCAACTGATATTGATGGCAGTGACCTTTTCGATAAGATTATTTTTGCGGCCGAATATCCCCGCGAGCAGGTTCAGCGGATTCCCACCGAAATTTTTGCGAAGTATTTTATCAAGCTGGAAAACCGGGATTATTATCGGCTTACCGATGAGATTCGGGGTGCTGTGATCTTTCAGAAGCACAACCTACTGACCCTGAACAGCATTGGAAAAGATTTTGGGCTGATTTTATGCAAAAATGTGTTGCTTCATTTTAATGAACAGGAACGTATCGATGTGATTCGGATGTTTCATGATTCGCTGATCGAGGGCGGCTATCTGGCCATGGAACAAACCCAGAAGTTGCCAGTGGAACTAGAAAACCGATTTGAACCGGTGGTGTCCAATGCCCGAATCTATCGGAAGCGCATTGATCAAGGTTAAAAAAAGGTGTCCAGAGCTAAAACTCGAGACACCTTTTTAAGGACGGCTCCGCCGAGCCTTAAGAATCCGAATGTCTTCTCCTAGAAAGGGAATGGTTTTAAAATAACCGGAGATTCGTGAAGAAAGTCGTTCGTCATAAAGCGCTTTGATTTTGAGCACCGTCAGATTACTGGAAATGATCATCTTTTTTTCAGCATTGAGGCGGCTGTCGATCACCTCGTAGAGCTGTTTCTGGCTGTATTCCGAAGAAAATTCAGCGCCTAAATCATCGATAATCAGAAGATCGCAGAGTAGCAGCGGTTCATAAATTTCGGTCGATGTTTTCTTTTCCCGAAAAAGCTGATCCTGAATGCTGGCGACCAGGTGAGCGGCGGTGACGTAGACAATCCCGTAGCCTTTTTCGGTTAATTTGTTGACAATACAATTGGACATAAAGGTTTTGCCCACCCCGGGAGGCCCGGTAAAAAGGAGCTGGTCTTCGATATTTTCAAAATTTTGACAGTATTTGAGCATGTTTTGTTTAATGCTGAGGGCATTGGAGCGATGGCTGGCAGCCCCTGAACCAAGTGGTTGTTCGGAATAATAGTCAGCATTAAAGGTCTCGAAGGTTTCCCGCTGGGCCCGGGTTTTCAAATCATAGCTGGAAAAGCTGATTTCAGCCAGACATTGGTTCAGACAAGCGCAGATCCCCTCCGCAAGAATTCCCGAGTCCTGACAAAGTGAACAATAATAGGAGTAGGTCAGCAGGGCGGCCTTTTCTGCGGCCAGGGCTTTTTTTCTGGTCTCAAGCTCGTCCATTTGCCGGCGGATGGCAGCGGTTTTATCCAGCTCCTTGGCGATGGTAGCGCGGGTCAGGGCAACCCCCAAACGATTGATGTCATTGTCCAGAACCGCAAGTTCGGGTATCTGGTTATATAAGGTGGCTTTTTTCTGGCGCTGCTTGAATTGGTAAGCCTGCTGTTTTTTTTGCAGTAGGGCAAAGGCTTCATTATAGGTCTTCATCATTTATCTCCAGTTCCGGCCATAAATCTTCAGCATAGTCAACTTCCATATCCAGGTAGGCCTGTTTACGGGAATCACTCATCGGTTCAAGGGACTCTTTATGATCAAATTTGGGTTTCGGTTTGTCATTTTTGATATCTTCCAGGGTTTTGAAGCCCTGTTCGTGCCAGTTTTTCAGAATCCCGTCAATGTATTTCATGTTCGGTTTGTTGGTTCGGGATAAGGCCTGGACAATGATTTCCATCGAAAAACCGTAGTCGTTAAACCAGGTATCGATCATCTGCCGCTCAGAAACCATCGGGTTCCGCTGAATTCCCAGATACTTAAAAATCTGATAATAGGCGGTCCGTTTATGGGCCGAGTCCTTGATGTGAGCCTCGGCTTCGATGTGATCACGAACCTGGGCAGCATGAAAGCCCTTGGCAACGGTTTCCAGATAGGAGACCACCTGAGCCGGGGTGAAGGTGCGGTCTTTTTTATTAATCATATTAATCGAATATTCAACAATCAGGATCACCGCTTCTGGAGTAAAATTGTAGTCATCCAGCCAGTGTTTAAAAAGTAGGGTTTCTTTTTTAGTGATGGTCCGGCTTTCGTACATATCCTGGATGGTGGTGTACATTCGTTGAATCCGGTCTTCCATGCTGTTGTAAGACTGAATATTTTTAGGAACGGTGGTTTCCGGGATGGCCTCATTTTTATAGAGAATGGTGCCGGTGATGTTATAAAAACGGACCATCGCATCTCGGGTGCCGGTGTATTCAATGGCGATGATTTTTTCAGAAGCCCAATAATCCCAGGCTTTTTTTACGTCGGTTTCTAATAAATTCAGATCTTTGGCGATATCTTCATTGCTGATGGGGGTCAGGCCCTGATTAAAGCATCGCTTTAAGCCGTAAAGATAGACCTTCACGTAGTCCCCCCGAGCCATGGGCATGTAGTGATTGATAAAAATATTTTCAATGGGCGTGACACCCAGGTCATCATGGCTGGAAACTAATTCAAAACGATTCATTTTTTTACCTCGAGTTATGGATTGATAATTTTTTGATTATTAAAAATCTGGTTTTCGCACAGATAGTATTGATCAAGTTATTATACCATATCACATTTAATTTGTGAGGAATTCCTGTTTTCTTTAAGCAGCCAAAAGATTTCTTAAGGAGTATAAGAAAAACTGGATTGTTGATAAAAAAATGGCATAAAACCAAGAGAATTCTTGATAATACAAAAACTTATGATATAATAACCAATTGGATATTGCATATATACTTGCACTGAAAGGAATAAATATGGATGCTTTTATTATAGAAGGAGGTAACCCCCTGCAAGGTGAGGTTACGATCTCCGGGGCAAAAAATGCCGTGCTGGGAATTATCCCGGCGGCGGTGCTTTGTGCCTGCTCAAGTAAGATAGAAAATGTTCCCGATATTAAAGATGTTAACAAGATGATTGTTATTCTGGAAAAATTGGGAGCTGAAATATATAGAGAAAAAGATACCCTGATTATCAATACCGAAAAAACAATTTCATACGATGTCTCGGATTACGAAGAGGAAACTGGTCAGATGCGGGCTTCTTATTACCTGCTGGGGGCGTTATTGGGACGGTATCGCAAAGCGATTGTGCCATTGCCGGGCGGCTGCAACATTGGCGATCGACCGATTGATCAGCATATCAAAGGCTTCCAGGCCATGGGAGCAACGGTGGTGATTGAACATGGCCAGGTAAAAATGGAGGCACCGGAACTCAAAGGCGCCCATATTTTTATGGATGTGGTCAGTGTTGGCGCTACTATTAATATCATGCTGGCGGCGGTTCGGGCCGATGGTAAAACCATCATTGAAAATGCCGCCAAAGAACCGCACATCGTCGATGTGGCTAACTTTTTGAACCTGATGGGAGCAAACGTCAAGGGTGCGGGAACAGATGTTATTAAAATCGTTGGGATTAAAGAAATGCATGGCTGTGAATATTCGGTCATCCCCGATCAAATTACCACCGGCACCTATATGATGGCCGCAGCGGCCACTCAAGGGGATGTTTTAATTAAAAATGTGATTCCCAAACATATGGAAGCCATCACTGCTAAACTCAATGAAATGGGTGTTATCGTCAGGGAAGAGGATGATGGGATCCGGGTTATCGGAAAGCACCCCTTAAAGGCGGTCAATGTCAAGACGATGCCGTACCCGGGGTTTCCTACCGATTTGCAACAACCGATGGCGGTTTTAATGACGATTGCCCAAGGAACCAGTACCATCACCGAAAGTATTTTTGAAAGTCGCTTTAAATATGTTGACGAACTCCGCCGAATGGGGGCTAATATTTCCATTAACAGCCGGACGGCAACGATTACTGGGGTGAAAGCCTTATCGGCCACCAAAATAAAAACCACCGATTTAAGAGCTGGGGCGGCCATGGTTATTGCGGGATTAATTGCTGATGGCGAAACAAAAATCACCGAAATTGTGCATATCGATCGGGGCTATGAAAATCTTCAGGAAAATTTGCGAAATCTGGGCGCTGTGATCCGTCGGATTTCCGAAAAAGATCCTAATTGTTAGATGCGTTAAGGTTGATAAAGGATCGCTTGCTGGCGGGAATCAGGTAGTGTATAAGTGCCTTAAACAGGATCAAGTCAGGTTAAGTCAGGCTTAAGCAAGGTTCGATAGTATAAACGCAACAATCCAGCTGATCCTTGGCGCATTTAAATGGATGTTTTATAAGGTTAAAAATGAACAAGGGAGCAACGATTGAAATTTTGCAGTTTATATAGTGGAAGCTCAGGAAATAGTTTATTTGTCTCAAGTAATAACACCAAAATACTGATTGATGCTGGACTCAGTGGCAAACGGATTCAGAGTGCTCTGGACATGATCGCCGAAAATCCGAAGGAAATTGGCGGTATTGTGGTAACACACGAACACAGTGATCATATCCATGGGGTCGGGGTATTATCACGGCGTTTTGATTTACCGATTTATGCCAATCAAAAAACCTGGGCAGCGATGATGAAAGATCTGGGTAAAATTGCCGAACATAATGTAAAAAGCTTTGATTTTGAAAAACCGTTTAATATTCAGGATTTTCAAATCGAAGCCTTTAAAACCTCCCATGATGCGGCTGATTCGGCTGGATTTGTCATTTCTGACGGAAAAAAGCGACTGGGAATTGCGACCGATTCGGGGATGATTACCCCGGAAATGCGGAGTGCCTTATGTGGCTGTGATCTGGTGGTACTGGAATCGAATCACGATGTATCGATGCTGGAAGCGGGATCTTATCCTTTCTACCTCAAACAGCGGATAAAAAGTGACTTTGGTCATTTATCCAATGAGACCGCCGGGGCTTTAGCGTTGGCTTTGGTAGCGAAAGACACCCGGCAATTGGTGTTGGCTCATCTCAGTCAGGAAAATAATTATCCGCTGCTGGCCTATCAGACAACCGCTCGGATCTTGACTGAGGCCGGGGTGGTTTTGGGTGGCGATGTAACACTTTGCGTGGCAAAAAGAAGTAGTGTGAGTGAGACAATTAACCTGTGAGAACTTCAACTAAGATTGAGGTGAAACGATGAACGACGATCTGAAAAAAGAAAAAAAATCAAATTCCCTGATTATCGGTATGCTTGGTGCAGTGATTGGCGGTGTACTGGTAGGGGCTTTATTTCTTGGCATCAACTTTTTTTTCGACAATAGCACCGTCATCCAGGGCGCCAAAAATGAAATTGTCGTCAATCAGGGTTCGGCAGACTCGGTAGTAGAAGCGATTGCCCAGACGGTACCCCCATCGGTGGTCGGAATTGAGACAACCGGGGTAGCAATGACCGTTTACGGGCCTCAGGAAGCATCTGGGGTTGGTTCCGGTTTTATTTTGACCAGTGATGGTTATATTGCCACCAATCAGCATGTGGCATCGGATGGTGTCTCTGGTATGACCGTATCACTGGCGGATGGGAATACCTATGATGCTAAACTGGTTTGGTCTGATTCAAGCCTGGATATGGCGATCATCAAGATTGATGCTACCGATTTGCCAGTATTGGAGCTCGGCAATTCGGACGATGTGGTCGTCGGCGAATTGGCGGTGGCGGTTGGCAATCCGATGGGACTTAATTTCGAACGAACCGTCACAGCGGGCATTATATCAGCGCTAAACCGCAGCATTCCACTGGATAATGGATTGGCGGAAGATCTGATCCAAACCGATGCGTCTATTAATTCGGGAAACAGTGGTGGACCGCTGGTCAATAAAAACGGTGAGGTTATTGGAATCAATACCTATAAATTGACAACCGGTGAAGGAATGGGTTTTGCGATTCCCATCAATATTTTAAAACCGATTCTTAACGAAATTGTTGCCACCGGCAAATTTGATGCTACGGTGATGGGGATCACTGCTTATGACCGGGCGATTGCCGATTATTATATCAGCGACAGCAAGGTCAACTTTAATGAGGGCATCTATATCGCATCAGTCCAACAGGGCGGTGGTG
>JAQUWM010000048.1 GCA_028692885.1 Acetobacterium sp.
AAATTGGGTTTAACAGAAGATGATCTGGATTTATACGGTAAGTATAAAGCAAAGGTTGACTACAATCTGTTAAAGAAAAAATCAGACAAAAAAGCACGTTTAATCCTGACTACCGCCATCAATCCAACACCAGCCGGTGAAGGAAAAACCACTACCACCATTGGGGTTGCCGATGGTTTGGCATACTTAGGAAAAAATACCCTTGTTGCATTAAGAGAACCTTCCTTAGGACCAGTTTTTGGTGTTAAAGGCGGAGCTGCCGGCGGCGGATACGCACAGGTTATTCCAATGGAAGATATCAACCTTCATTTTACCGGAGACTTTCATGCAATCGGAGCAGCCAACAACTTATTGGCAGCGATGTTAGATAATCACATCAAACAAGGCAACGAATTAGGAATTGACCCTAAGAAAATCACATGGAGACGTTGTGTTGACATGAATGACCGTCAATTACGAAATATCGTTGATGGTTTAGGAACATCCGGCGATGGCTTTACCCGTGAAGATGGATTTGACATCACTGTTGCATCTGAAGTCATGGCAGCCTTCTGTTTAGCCTCTGATATCGTTGATTTAAAAGAACGATGCGGACGCATCATCATTGGTTACAGTTTTTCAGGTGAACCAATCACCGCTGGTCAATTAAAAGCCAATGGTGCCATGGCAGCATTGCTTAAAGATGCTTTAAAACCAAACCTGGTTCAAACATTAGAAGGAACACCAGCCTTTATCCATGGTGGACCATTTGCTAATATCGCCCATGGTTGTAACTCCGTAATCGCGACCCGTATGGCGATGCATTTTGCTGACTATGTCGTAACCGAAGGCGGATTCGGCGCTGACCTTGGCGCTGAAAAATTCCTGGATATTAAATGTCGAATGGCTGACCTGAAACCGGATGCCGTTATCATCGTTGCAACCGTACGTGCCTTAAAACACAACGGCGGCGTCGCTAAAGCTGACCTAAACGAAGAAAACCTGGTTGCCTTAAAAGCCGGTCTGCCAAACTTATTAAAACATGTTGAAAACATCACCCAGGTATTTAAATTACCAGCCGTGGTTGCGATCAATGAATTCCCACTGGATACCCCAGCAGAACTGGAATTAGTTCGTGAAGAATGTAAAAAATTGGGCGTTAACGTCGCGCTTTCTCAGGTATGGGCAAAAGGCGGAGAAGGCGGAGCTGAATTAGCTAAAGAAGTTATCCGTCTGATCGACGAAAGCGAAGGAAACTTCGAATTCTGTTATGATCTTGACATGACCATCAAAGAAAAAATTGAAGCCATTGCGACCCGTATTTATGGCGCTGACGGCGTAAACTTTACTCAGATTGCCGAAAAACAAATGGAAAATCTGACTAAAATGGGCTTTGATAAAGTGCCAATTTGTATGGCAAAAACACAATACTCTTTAACCGATGATCCTAAAGTATTTGGACGTCCAACCGGATTCAGAATTACCGTTCGTTCGTGTAATGTTTCAGCTGGTGCCGGATTTATTGTGGCCCTGACTGGCGATATCATGAAAATGCCTGGTCTGCCAAAAGTACCAGCAGCAGAAAAAATTGATGTCGATGAAAACGGCGTGATCTCAGGTTTATTCTAGAAATAACTAATTGCAAAGAGAGGGGTTCTTCGGAACCCTCTCCGTGCGATTTGCTTGTTAAAAAATATACAATAAAGATTGAAGTGGAGTTAGTAAATGGAATTTGATGCAGTAGGAACTGATTTAGGTTCTATCTCAGAAAAAAAATGTACCGAATTTGTTGAAGCCCTGTACAGCAAAGCAGCTGTTCCAGGCGGTGGCGGTGCAGCCGCTTTGGTTGGTGCAGTTGGAACGGCGTTAGCCGGAATGGTTGGTAACTTAACCACTGGCAAGAAAAAATATGCGGAATTTGAAGATGATATTCAACGTATTTTAAAAGAATCGCTGGTTCTTCAGGATCGTTTGTTAGCAATGATTGATGAAGATGCAAAAAACTTTTTGCCATTATCAAAAGCTTATGGACTCCCCAAAGAAACCGATGCAGAAAAAGCATATAAAGAAAAAACCTTAGAAGAGTGTACCAAGGTTGCTTGCAGCATTCCGCTAGAAATTGTTGAGGTCTGTTACAAGGCTGTTTTGATCCAGGAAGAATTAGTGGGAAAAGGTTCTGCCCTTGCTATTAGTGATGTTGCCTGCGGGGTACAATGTTTAAGAGCGGCAATGATCAGTGGTTGGGTAAATGTGTTAATTAACATTAAAACAATTAAAGATCAGGACTATGTTGCAGACGTTAATAATAGAGTCAAGCCAATGTTAGAAAAAGGCGTTGAAATCTGTGACCGCGTTTATGCCGAAGTTGAAAAACAACTTTCATAAAAAAGTAAATTAAAAATTTTGAATTAAGAGGAGTATTATAATTATGGCAGCAAAATTATTAAGTGGAAAAGAAGTAAGCGAATCAATGTTGGCAGAAGTGCTAGCAGATGCTAATGCATTAAAAGACAAAGGCATTCAGGTAAAAATGGCGATTATGCGAGTTGGTGAAGATGCCGGTTCTATTTCTTACGAAAAAAGTATTATCACCAGAATGGGAAAATCAAACATCGAAGTTGAATCTGTTCAATTTCCAATTGAAGTAACTGAAGCTGATTTCATTGCGAAACTTGAAGCAATCAATAGCGACAAAAATATTCATTCCGTATTAATCTTTCAACCACTTCCAGATCAAATCGATGCTGAAAAAATCAAATATCTGTTAAGTCCTGAAAAAGATCCTGATGCCCTTAACCCAACTAACCTGGGTAAACTGATGATCGCTGATGAAAGAGGATTTTTCCCATGTACCGCTGAAGGTGTTATGGAAATGTTCAAATTCTATAATATCGATGTTAAGGGTAAAGACGTTGTTGTTATTAATAACTCTAACGTATTAGGAAAACCACTGACAATTATGCTGACAAATGAGTTTGCAACTGTAACCATGTGTCATGTTCATACCAAAGATACCGCTTCATTCACTAAAAAAGCTGATATCGTTGTAACCGCATGTGGTATTTACGGCCTGGTTAAAGCAGACATGTTAAACGAAGATTGTATTTTAATCGATGTTGCGATGTCTCAGATGAAAGATGAAAACAAAGAATTTGTATTAAACGAAGAAGGCAAAAAAATTCGTGCCGGAGATGCTCACGTCGATTGTTTAGACAAGGTAGCAATGATTACTTCAGCGACACCAGGATGTGGCGGCGGAACCGGTCCAATCACAACAGCATTACTTGCAAAACACGTAATCAAAGCCTGCAAAATGCAAAGCGGCTTACTATAAATTCCGAAAAAACAAAGGAGGTATACAATTGGAGGATTACACAAAGTTTAAACTGAAAAGAAAGGAAGAGCTTGATGCGGTTCTGGCAGACAAGAATGATTTGTTTGTTGTCGCTTGCAACAAATGCTTTAAAGAACTCGATAGTTTTGACGAGCCGGAATGCGGTCTGTTTGAAGAGATTGCTAAAGAACAAGGCAAGAATATCGTCGGCTCGGCTCGAATTGATTTTCTGTGCAATGAACCATTAACATCGAAAAGCTTTGAAGGGCTTCTTCCTGAAGGAACCAAAAATGTATTTGTTATTTCATGTGGTTTAGGTATTCAGACGATTGCAGGATTGGTAGAAATGCCAGTATATGCAGCAAGTGATACTGTTATTGTTGATGGTCACCATGGTATGGCATTGACAACCACCTTATGCGACGCATGTGGTCAGTGTTATCTGAACCTGACCGGCGGGATCTGTCCGGTTGTTGACTGTTCAAAGAGCTTGTTGAACGGCCAATGCGGCGGCGCTAAAAATGGCAAATGTGAAGTAGATAAAGAAATGGATTGCGGATGGCAGCTCATCTACAATCGACTAGAAAAACAGGGACGTTTGCAAGAAATGTTGAACCAGCCAGTGGAACTTCGGGATTATTCCAAAGTGAATCATAAGTTTGTCAGCGAATATGTAAAATCTGTCCGTGAAGAACGCTATGAAGGTTACTATGGCGGAATCCATCCAACTGAATTCAAAGAGTTAAGTGAACATAGTTCATTGGTACGTTTCCCTGAGCCACTCAATGTTGTGATTCCAATGTCACAGCATGCCGGTGCACCAGCTGAACCAATTGTTGAAGTTGGACAGCAGGTAAAAATGGGTCAGAAAATTGCTCAAGCAGTAGGCCCTATCAGTAGTGCCCTTCATGCCAGCGTCAGCGGTACCATTGTTGCTGTTGAACCACGACTACATCCGATTAGTGGTCTGGAAGCATTAGCCATTGTTATTCAATCAGATGGAAAGAACACCCTTGATGACTCAGTAAAACCGGCTGGAGATTTAGATAAACTTTCAGCTGATGAAATTATCGAAATTGTTCGCGAAAAAGGCGTTGTCGGTATGGGGGGAGCAGGATTCCCAACCGCTGTTAAGCTCAAATCACCTAAACCAATTGAACTGGTATTGCTTAACGGTTGTGAATGCGAACCAATTCTGACCGCTGATCACCGGGTTTTATTGGAGTATGCCGATGAAGTAGTTTATGGTTTAAAAGCCATGATGAAAGCATCAGGCGCACCAAAAGGTGTGATTGCGATTGAAGATAACAAGTTGGATGCAGTTGAATTACTGCAGGCAAAAACGGCTGATATCGAAAACATCGAAATCGTTGTTGCCAAAACCAAATACCCACAAGGGGCTGAAAAAATGCTTATCAAACGGGTTATGGGCAAGTCCGTACCAAGTGGTGGGCTGCCAATGGATGTTGGCGCAATCGTGTGTAACGTGAGCACAGCCAAAGCCGTTTCAGATGCAATCCAGTTAGGAATGCCACTGATTGAACGTGTTATGACTGTCAGCGGTAACCGCATGAATAAGCCCGGTAATTACTTAGTTAAGATTGGTACCTCAGTTAAAGAGATTGTCAATCATTGCGGTGATGTAAAAGGCGACGATGTGACCATTAAAATCGGCGGTCCAATGATGGGATTTGCTCAGGCTAATCTTAATGTTCCAATGCTGAAATGTTCCAATGGGATTATTGCCGTTGAAACCACAGTTAAAGAAGCAGTAGAATGTATCAAATGTGGACGTTGTGCTGATGTCTGTCCAATGGAATTGCGACCACTGTATTTCACGAAATACGCACTTTCAGAAGACTGGGAAGGCATGAAAACACAAAATACCATGGATTGTATTGAATGTGGATCTTGTGAATATATCTGCTCATCAAAAATTCCAATTGTTGAGCGAATTAAAATTGGAAAAACTGCTATAAGGGAGGGTAAATAATATGCTAATTACCCAACTAAAATCAAAAGAAACAATTGAGGCACTGGCACAAGGAAAAACTGTGATCATTAACTGTCACGGCTGTAAAGAAGTCTATTTCGCTGAACATGAAGCGGATGAACTACAAAAAGACCTAAACGGCGTGACACAGATCATTACAACGGATTACATCTGTAATCCTGATAATTTAAAATTGCAATTAAAGAAACATACCGATGTCATTAATGCGGCAGATACCATTCTGGTATTTTCCTGTGGCGTTGGGGTTCAGACTGTTGCTGCTTTATTTGAGGGTAAAAAAGTCTATTCCTGTTGCGATACCTATCCATTACCAGGATTCCAGGGTGTTACACCACTAAATGTTGATTGCGGACAATGTGGCGAATGCTATCTGAATGGTACTGGTGGAATCTGTCCGATTACCGCATGTTCAAAAAGTCTGCTCAACGGCCAATGTGGCGGTGCCAAAGAAGGCATGTGTGAAGTTGACAAGGAAATGGAATGTGGATGGGAACGAATTTACCGAAAATTGGAAAAACTGAATAAACTGGATAACATGAAATATGAAGCACCAAAAGTGCGGAACTATCACAATCCAAACGCAGAAGAACCAACAATTTAAGAAGATTAGGAGTAATTATAAATGAGAATAACTGAGCTGTTTCAACGTGGCGAGTTTGTATTAACTGCAGAAGTGGGACCTCCAAAAGGGGTTGAACTTGACCACTTAATTAAAGATGCCCATGAGTATTTAAAAACACGGGTTCATGCATTGAATGTAACGGATAACCAATCCTCGGTTATGCGAACTGGATCACTGGCAACATGTAAGGTATTAAAAGATGAGGGACTACTTCCAATCTTTCAAATTACTTGCCGTGACCGAAATCGTATTGCCTTACAGTCTGATGTATTAAGTGCGGCATTACTAGGTATTGAGAATTTATTATTATTAACCGGTGATTACACCACATTGGGAGATCATCCACAAGCAAAACCTGTTTTCGATCTGGATTCCGTTTCGTTAATTCATGCGGTAAAAAGATTGGAAGAAGGTTTCGACATTGCTGGCAATGCTGTTGATGGGGCTCCTCCTAAGTTTGCTAAGGGTGCTGTTGTGTCACCATGTAGTGACTCTGTCGATGTTCAATTGGCAAAAATGGAAGCAAAGGTGAAAGCTGGATGTGAATATTTCCAAACTCAGGGCGTTTATGAACCAGAAAAATTCATCAAATTCATGGAACAAGCAAAACAATTTGGCGTGCCAGTTCAACTGGGACTGATCATCCCCAAAAATGTGGGAATGTGTCGTTATATGAATGCTAACGTAGCTGGCGTTCATGTTCCAGATGATATGATTAAAGAACTGCAAGCAGATAAAGAAAAAACAAAAGCTGGCGATACTGGTGTTGAAATCTGTGCTCGTCTAATCAAAGAATGTAAAGATTACGCTCAAGGCGTTCACATCATGTCATTAGGCTGGGAAAATAGAATTCCAGAAATTCTTGATATGGCTGGAATTGCTCCAATAACTCCAGTCGTTTAATAAACAGTAACTTAAACTAAATGCCGGCCGAGCCGGAAATTTTAAAATGCTCCTCTTAGAGTGGACAGTTTAGCGATTAAACTGTTCATTTTAAGGAGGACAGTTTAGGCAATTAAACTGTTCATCTGATGGCGGAGTTTTTTATTTTGGGGCAGAAAAGCCACCAAAATTCTGGACATTGCAGGTTTATAGGTTGGTGATAAGGTGAAAGTAACAGTAATTGGAACAAGCCCGAACAGAATAGTGACGGATCAAATTCATGTTATCTACGTAAGCAAAAAAACATGCTGATCGATTGTCATGTTCATTGTGGTTTGGGTCAATTCAGAGGATTAAAACGGTCTGATATAGATGATTTAGCGGTTGCGGCGATGAAAGAGCTGATCCAAATCTATCAAAATAAAGGTGTACAGGCAATCCGTGATGGTGGCGATGGTTCAGGAATAGGAATAATTCTCAGAGATATTTCAAAAGATTCCGATCTTATTGTTAAGACACCGATTCGCGCTTTGTATAAAAGAGGCCGTTACGGAGATTTTTTAGGAGACTCAGTAGAAAATGTAAAAGAGGGCATTGAAAAGATGAATCAAGTCATCAAACAAAAGCCTGATTTCATAAAAATTATTCTCACCGGCATCATGAGTTTTACCGCATTTGGTGCTTCAGGACCGGTGGGGTTTTCTAAATGTGAATGTTCGGAGATGATTGATCATGCTCATCAAAGGGGATTATCAGTCATGGTTCACGCCAACACACCAGAGGGTATTATGATAGCTTTGAGATCTGGAGCGGATACCATTGAGCATGGCTATGGAATAAGTGATGACTGCCTTCATGCGATGCGTGAGTGTGGTGTTATATGGGTGCCGACCTTGGCACCTTTTGCCAATATCGCCAGATGTGATGATGCCAGTCCAATGAAAAAATATCGAAAAGTATCGGAAGCATATTTTAGACAACATCAGTTGATGGTAAAAAAAGCAGATGCAATGGGTGTGAACATTGCATTGGGAAGTGACTCTGGGGCGACATTAGTTCCCTTGGGACAAGGCACTTTAGATGAGCTTGGTTATTTGCTCGACTGTGGATTGACAGCAGAAAAATTAGAAAGCATTGGGAAACGGGTTATCGACCTTTAATCATGTATTATCAAAAGAAAGAATCTCTGCAAATATTATTTGCAGAGATTCTTTCTTTTGAATTGCTGTGAAATTAAGTGGAGGTGATCAGGGGGATGAAATGTTTGCTTTTCAAACTCAGGGGTATGAATTACTGATAATCTATAAATTGGATGGTGTGCATATGTTATATGAAAAATTTGTGGAGTGTTTGGAAAACGATGATAAACCCAATGCAGTACGAATTGCGCTGGATGCTCTGGAAACCGGGAAGGTTGGCATTGTCGAGTTATACAATGCGTTGTTAATGCCCGCCCAAAACAAAATGGAAATGGAAGAAAGAAGAGAATCAGTGGCGATCTGGAAAGAACATTTTAGAACCTCGGTGGTTCGGACCGTCATTGAATACTGCTATCCCCGGGTGGTCAATGAAGGCTTGCGTAACAGCTTCAAAGCGGATCGAAAAAAAATTCTTGTTTTTTGCCCCGCTGAAGAATACCATGATATTGGTGCCCGGATGATTGCTGATTTCTTTACCTTATGCGGTCATCAGGTCTATTTTTTAGGCGGCAATACGCCGCCGGAAGCGCTTTTACAAGCAATCGTCCGGCTACGGCCAGAGGTCATCGCGATGGGGGTCAGTAATTATTTCAATCTGGTTGTCGCCCGGCGAACGATAGAAGATGTCCGCAAAATTATGGGCAATGAAATCATCATCATTTTAGGTGGGGCGGCCTTTAAAGATAATTTGACGGTAGTAAAAGAAATTGGCGGCGATTATTATGTAGATAGTTATGACGCGGTGGTAAATATTTCAGAAGGGTGGGAAAATTATGAAACTGGCATTTGATATCGCCCTGCGTTTTTTAAAATCCAGTAAGGGACAAACTGCACTGATTGTATTGGGAATTGCGATTGGGGTGTCAGTACAGATCTTTATCGGGTCGCTGATCACTGGTCTCCAAAAAAGTCTGATCGATAAAACGGTCGGGAGTGCGTCTCAGATTACTGTTTCAGCCAAAACAGATGGTGATTTTATTTTAGCTCCGCAGGCCGAAATCAAAACAATCAAAGCCGCCAATCCTGATGAAATAATAAATCTTGTTGCGGTTACCCAGGGACCCGCGATCTTAAAAACAGCGGATCAGTCGACCACCATTATTTTAAGAGGCTTTGATTGGGATGACGCTCAGGGAATCTATAAAATAGTAGATCGGATGGTCAATGGTGAGCTGGGAACAAATGAAAATGAAGTCATCATCGGAACAGATCTTTCGGAAAACCTGAATATCAGAATTGGCGATTCGATTGAAATGATCATCCCTAATGGTAAGGCGCAACAATTTCTGGTCACGGGTTTCTTTGATTTACAGGTTAAATCTTTAAATAAATCATGGATTCTGACCAATGAAAACACTGTTCAAGCATTTCTGGAAACCGGTGAAGGCGTGTCACAGATTGAAATGCAGGTAAATGATGTATTTGCTGCCGATGAAGTGGCAACGGCGGTGGAAAAACGCTTAAATGACGACACCTTAGTTGTGACCAACTGGAAAGCAGAAAATGCCGCCTTATTATCTGGACTCTCAGGTCAAACCGCTTCAAGCCTGATGATCCAGGTTTTTGTGCTGATTTCAGTGGTGTTGGGGATCGCTAGTGTCTTGGCTATCAGTGTCGTGCAGAAGTCGAGACAGATCGGGATCTTAAAGGCCATGGGGATGCATAACCCGAAAGCCAGTCTGGTATTTTTATTTCAGGGATTTCTGCTTGGCATCTTAGGCGCTTTTGTCGGCGTTGGTTTGGGAATTGGGCTAAGTTGGTCGTTTGCCACCTTTGTCACCAATCCCGACGGGTCTTCGTTGGTGCCCTTCTATATTGACTGGATTTTCATTGGCATTTCAGCGGGAATTGCCATTACAGCTTCGACAATGGCGGCTCTTATTCCAGCCATTAGAGTGTCCCAACTGGATCCGATGGAGGTAATTAAAAATGGATAATTTTGTGGTTGAGGTCAAAGGCGTATCCAAGGTCTATGGCAAGATGATTAAAACAGTCGCACTGCATGAACTCGATTTGGGCTTTACAACCGGCTCATTTAATGCCATTATCGGCGAGTCTGGCAGCGGCAAAAGTACCCTCCTTAATATTATCGGGACCCTGGACCGCCCGACTAAAGGGGAAGTGATTATCAACGGCGTATCGACTAGAAATTTGTCAAAAGGACGGTTGGCTGATTTGCGAAACGAAACCTTGGGTTTTGTTTTCCAGTTTCATTATCTGTTGCCGGAGTTTACCGCTCTGGAAAATGTGCTGATGCCCTATCGGATCGTCAATGGCAAGGTAGATAGAAAAAGCCAGGCAAGAGCAAAGGAAATACTGAATCTGGTCGGGCTTGAAAAGGTAGAAAACAATCTGGCAACAAATATGTCAGGGGGCCAACAGCAACGGACGGCTATTGCCAGAGCACTGATGAATCAACCTAAAATTATTCTGGCCGACGAACCCACTGGCAACCTCGATTCGCAGACCACCGACAGCATTTATCAACTCTTCCGAAAGATTAATCAGGAACGGGGAACGACGTTTATCATTATCACTCATGACCGACGGGTGGCCGAAAAAGCAGATCGCATCGTCGAAATTCTGGATGGCCGGATTTCTCTGGACATCGTCAAATGATACAAGCATTGAGTATTAGATAAGCAACAATATCATTCCGCTATCCAAATAATGGGGCCGATTATTTAATGCTTTCATTGATTTTAATAATTATTACTGGTAATCATGGCAATCATCGTATAAAATAGGGAAATAGACATTTTTAAGCGTGAAACTAGGGGAAATGAATGAAAAGAATTATGATTGTACGTCCCGATGATTTTGTGGATATTGCCATGGCAATTCCGGGAATCATGACAGATGTAAAATACTATACCGGCGATAATTTTGTCGGTGAACGAATCGATGGCTATCAGGCACCGATCATTTTATTAACTGAAAAAGCAGCAATTGCCCTGGCGCGAGTTCAAAAAAAACTTCTGGAAGAAGGCTTTGGATTAAAGGTTTTTGATGGGTATCGTCCTAAGCGGGCAGCCGATCATTTTGTGCGCTGGGGAAAGATGGAAGAAGATGATAAAACAAAAAGCATTTATTATCCAGAGAAGACGCGACAGGAAATTTTCGATGGCGGTTTTATCGCTCCGGAATCTTCCCATACCCGGGGCAGTACGGTGGATCTGACGGTGGTAAGCATCGAAACCGGTGTTGAAATCGATATGGGGGGGATTTTTGATTTTTTCTCGGAAGTCTCCTACAGTGATTATGATCACCTCACCCTGGAACAAAGTAAAAATCGGGTTCAGCTTCGTTATCTGATGCGGTCAGAGGGGTTTGAACCGATGCAGCAGGAGTGGTGGCACTTTACCCTTTCAGAAGAGCCATATCCCGAAACCTATTTTGACTTTCCGATTCAAGGCTGACCGGGCGCTATTTTTAAGCGGCCGCTAAACGAATCAATTGAATTTTTGGATGAGCTGCTTTTAATCGGAAATATTACATTTTATTAATGAATTGTCAAAAAAATGTGATATAATGATAAAATTAGAGAAAAATACGATACGATCAGGAAAGAAGTGGAAAAATGAGAAAAAGAAATAAAACACTCTTAATTGGATTAGGTGTGTTGTTTGTGATTTTTGCCATTCTGTTATCACTGAACCAATTTTATATTGATTATCTTTGGTTTGTGGAAATGGGCTATACGGAAATTTTCTTTAAAGAACTGGTAACAAAAACACAAATAGGTATTCCGATCTTTATCGGGTTGATACTGATTTTGTTTTTTTATTTAAAATTGCTTAATCGCATTTCAGCACGGTACATCGGGAGTGTTCAAAAGGCCACGAAAAAGCAAAATATCATCGCAATTGGGGTGAGTGGGGTGGTTGCTTTCTTTCTGACCATAATGATCTCAGATCGGCTTTGGTACCAAATATTGGAATTTGTCAATCAGACACAATTCAATTTGACAGATCCCATCTTTAATCAGGATCTGGCCCTTTATTTTTTTGGACTGCCATTATACCAGGAAGTCTTTTCTATTCTCATCGGTTTTTTTGCGGTCATTGTCGTGTTGACATTTTTGTATACGGCCTATATTCTCTATCAGGGTAAGAAAATTGAGTTCAGCCGGGAACAAGACTTGGAATCCATTAAAGACAATGCCAAGGGAATATTCAAATCCTATCTTGAGCTTGCATCCAAACAGATTGGCATTTTTCTAGGAGTGCTTTTTTTAATCTTGTCGATTGGTAGCTTTTTAGAAGCCTTTCAGTTGTTATATTCAAGTTCTGGGATCGTCTATGGCGCTGGTGCCGCAGATATTGATGTCGGACTTAAGTTCATCATTATTAAAGGCGTTTTATGTCTGGTTCTGGCTGTCACATCCATATTTGCCGGCTACAAGAAAAAATACCTATTCATGGGGGCTGGTCCGGTCTTGTTAATTGTGGTGATAATTTTGGGTGGGGCCGCTCAGGGCATCTATGAATCGCTGATTGTGATCCCCAACCAATTTACCAAAGAAGAACAGTATATTGCCAATAACATTGAGTATACGCAACAGGCATATGACTTGGCCAATGTAGAAACAAAGGCGTTTTCAGGAACTCAGGAAATAACAGCAAAAGAAATTCAAGAAAACCAAATTACCATCGATAATATCCCCATTAACGATCAAATACCAACTCAGGAAATGTATAATTCTTTACAGGGGATTAGGAACTACTATCAATTTTATGACGTTGATGTCGATCGCTATTTTGTTAATGGCGTCTATACCCAGGTATTCCTGGGTGCTCGGGAAATGAATAATACCTTATTGCCCGCTGAAGCGAAGACCTGGGTCAATCAGCATTTGAAGTATACCCATGGCTTTGGAACAGCGGTGTCTCCGGTCAATAAAACAAACAATGTCGGACAACCGGATCTGATCGTCAAAGATATTCCGCCAGTTACTGATGTGAGTGAACTGGTCATTAATGAACCCCGGATTTATTTTGGCGAAAATGACTACGGCTATGTGGTCACCAACTGTACCACCGCTGAGTTTGATTATCCCCAGGGTAATGATAACCAGGAGGTTACCTACACCGGGACAGCAGGGATTCAAATGTCCGTTATCAATAAATTGGCGTTTGCTCTTTATCATGGGTCATCGGAACTGCTTTTGGCAAATGAAATTACGGATGACAGCAAAATGCTGATCCATCGCAATATTTCGGAACGCGTCTCAACCATTGCGCCATTTTTAAGTTATGAAAGCGATCCTTACATGGTGATCGCAGATGGCCGTCTGTATTGGATTGTTGATGCCTTTACCACCAGTGACCGTTACCCTTACTCACAGCCCTATAATGAAGCTGGTGATAATTATGTACGTAACTCCGTGAAGGTAGTTGTAGATGCCTATAATGGTGATGTGACCTTCTATAAGGTAGATGATGAACCGGTACTGGAAACCTACAGTAAAATATTCCCCGGATTTTTGAAAGATCTTTCCGAAATGCCGGAAGGAATCAAACAACATCTGCGCTATTCAAAAACGATGTTTGACATTCAATCGGATATTTACAAAACCTATCACATGTCAAATGCCCGGGTCTTCTATAATAAGGAAGATCAGTGGGAGACAGCCACCCAGTTTTATGAATCTGAAAAAGCTGAGGTACCGGTGGAATCGGCTTATACCATTATGGAACTGCCGGAGCGCCAAGCAGAATTTATGCTGACTGTGCCTTTTACACCAAAAGATAAGGATAATATGATTGCCTGGTTGGCAGGGGTATCGGATGGCCCGGGTTATGGGCAGCTGATCCTCTATGAGTTTCCCAAACAGCAATTGGTTTATGGCCCGATGCAGATTGAACAACGAATCGATCAGGATACGATTATTTCACCGCAATTGACCCTTTTAGGTCAGCAGGACTCCCGGGTTTTGCGGGGAAATCTGATGTCGATCCCGATCGAAAATGCGATTATCTACGTGGAGCCAATTTACATTCAAGCCGTTGGTGGAGAAAATAATCTGCCGGAATTAAAAAAAGTGGTGGTGTGTTACCAAAATGAAATAGTAATGGCTGACTCCCTGGAGTTGGCGCTGGCTCAGGTTTTTGATATTCAGGAATTACTCAGTAATGCCATACCGACCCAAAGTACGGGTAGCACTTCAACCACCGCAGAATTAGTGTTAAAAGCGAATGCCTTGTTCAAAGAAGCCCAAGAAGCTCAAAAAGCTGGTAACTGGGCAGGCTATGGCCAAAAAATAAACGAGTTGGAACAGGTTCTAGCGCAGCTACAGCAACTTTCTGGGGTAACTCAGTAGGATAAGATCAACAGTTTTTAAAAGCAGGAGGAAAAAATGCTCGATATAAAGCGCATAAGAGAAAATAAAGAAGAAGTTCAGGCCGGTTTGGACAAACGCGGTCAATATGATTTAAGCGTGATAACTGCATTAGATGAAAAACGCCGGGAAACATTGGGTCAGGTTGAAGAAATGAAGAGCCGACAAAATGTGGTGTCCAAACAAATTCCGGTTTTAAAGAAAGAAAATAAGGATTGCACTGAGATTTTTGCCGAAATGAAGGAGCTGTCTAATACGATTAAAGATCTCGATGCAGAAGTCAAAACAATCGATGATGAGATCAAAACTCAGCTATTGAATTTCCCGAATATTCCCAACGCCCAAGTCAAGGTTGGAAAAGATGACACCGATAATCTGGAAATCAGAAAATGGGGCGAACCCCGAAATTTTGATTTTGAGATCAAAGCCCATTGGGATATTGGCGTGGATCTGGACATCTTGGATTTTGAACGGGCAGTTAAAATCACTGGCGCCCGATTTAGCATGTTCAAAGGTGAGGGGGCCCGATTGCAACGGGCGCTGATTAACTTCATGCTCTATACCCATTGCGAAGAACATCATTATACCGAAATCTCGCCACCATTTATGGTGAATCGGGAAAGTATGACCGGCACCGGACAGTTGCCTAAATTTGAAGACGATGCCTTTCATTTACCGAGCAAGGATTTTTTCCTGGTGCCAACCGCAGAGGTACCGGTAACTAATATCTATCGCGATGAAATATTAGGAGAAGAAGAATTGCCAAAATATTTTACTGCCTATACCCCCTGTTTCAGACAGGAAGCCGGTTCAGCAGGTCGTGACACCCGGGGGTTAATCCGTAATCATCAGTTCGACAAGGTGGAAATGGTTAAATTTGTTCATCCGGATCGTTCCTACGAAGAACTGGAATCCTTAACGAACAATGCCGAGCGAATTTTACAATTACTGGGGATTCCTTACCGGGTAATTGAATTATGCACCGGTGATCTGGGCTTCAGTTCGGCAAAAACTTACGATATTGAAGTGTGGATGCCAAGTTACAACCGCTATGTCGAGATCAGCTCCTGTTCGAATTTTGAAGACTACCAGGCCAGACGGGCAAATATTCGCTTTAGAGATGGCGAAACCAAGAAAACCCGATTTTTGCATACCCTCAATGGGTCGGGACTGGCAGTGGGCAGAACCTTTGCCGCAATTTTAGAAAATTATCAGCAGGCTGATGGATCAGTTATCGTTCCGGAAAAACTGGTGCATTACATGTGGGGAAAAACCGTTATTGGTAAGTAAGTCGATTAAATGGTTTCAACATAAAATATAAATAATCAAAATTAAGAAAGTGATAAATGACACCTATGATTAAGAAAGACAATCGTGTCAGATGGAGGAAAAAATGAGCATAAATGGAAAAGAATTAGTGATAACCGAAGAAGGTTTTAATAACATAAAAAAAGAACTTGAATATTTAAAAACAGTCAAGCGTCACGAGGTTGCGGATCGAATTAAAACCGCCCGGGAATTCGGCGATTTAAGTGAAAATGCCGAGTATGATGAAGCTAAAAACGAACAGGGGTTTGTTGAAGGCCGAATTTCGGAGTTGGAACACAAGCTTAAAATAGCGGTTGTTATTGTTGATAAAGATATTCATACGGAAGATGTTGGCGTTGGCAGCATCGTTAAAATCAAGAATCCCTTATTGGACTTAGTTGCTGAATACAAAATAGTCGGATCGGCAGAATCTGATCCTAAAAACAACCGTATTTCAAATGAGTCACCGATTGGATCGGCACTGCTGGGAGCCAAGGTAGGCGATACCGTGAAGGTACAAATTCCTGACGGTGAAGCAGCATATCAAATTTTAGAAATACGTAGATAGGGGAATAGACATTGACAACAGAAAATCTTAGTGAACTTCTAGAAATTAGAAGAGATAAATTAAAAAAATTACAAGAAGCAGGGAAAAATCCCTTTGAACAAACCAGTTTCAACGTCAGTGCTCATGCCCAAAAAGTTGAAGCAGCTTTTGATGAATATGAAGAAAAAGAAGTGACGATGGCAGGTCGGATCATGTCCAAGCGCGGCCAGGGAAAAGTTTCTTTTTATGATCTGCAGGACTCATCCGGAAGAATTCAGTTATTTCTTAAAAAAGATGCCCTGGCAGATATGTATGATGAAATTAAAACCTATGACATCGGCGACATCGTTGGCGTTAAAGGAGAAATTTTCAAAACAAAAATGGGTCAGATCTCGGTGAGAGTCTCAGAATTGACTCTATTAAGTAAGTCCTTGCAAATTCTGCCTGAAAAATATCATGGACTAAAAGACATGGAACTACGTTACCGACAGCGTTATGTTGATCTGATTGTCAATCCGGAAGTAAAAGATGTTTTTCAGAAACGATCACTGATTATGCGAAAAATACGAGAATTTTATGACGCCCGAGATTTTATCGAGGTTGAAACACCAGTTCTCTCTAATTTGGCGGGCGGTGCCAATGCCAGACCCTTTATGACTCACCATAATGCCCTGGATATCACGTTGTACTGCCGAATTGCGCTGGAACTGCCACTTAAGCGATTAATCGTTGGTGGGTTTGACAAGGTTTATGAAATGAGTCGGGTTTTCAGAAACGAAGGAATGGACGCCACCCACAACCCTGAATTCACATTGCTGGAGTCCTATGAGGCTTATGCTAATTATGATGACCTGATGATAATGATTGAAGAACTGTACAGCTTCCTGGCCAAAGAAGTAAACAAATCAGAAACTGTTATTTACGGAGATAAAGAAATCAGTCTGGCCGCACCATTCAAACGGGCCAGAATGGTTGATTTAGTCAAGGAACATACCAATGTGGACTTTGATGTAATGACTGATGTGGAAGTTGCCCGGGCTGCCGCCAAAGAATTGCACGTCGATGTCGATGGCAGAAATAGTGTTGGTGAAATTATGGCCGAAGTCTTTGACGAATTCGTTGAAGATAAACTGATCCAGCCAACCTTTGTGACCATGCATCCGGTAGAAATTTCCCCACTAGCCAAAAAAGATCCCAAAGACCCGCGATACACGGAACGATTTGAACTCTATATAAACGGCGCTGAATGTGCCAATGCCTTTTCCGAACTGAATGATCCGATTGACCAGAAAGAACGGTTTATGTCTCAGGTACAGAAGAAAACAGATGGTGATGATGAAGCACATCCTTTTGATGCCGACTTTATCAATGCCCTGGAAGTGGGTTTGCCACCGACCGGTGGTTTAGGCATCGGGATTGATCGATTGGTTATGTTATTTACCAATCAGCACAGTATCAGAGACGTTATTCTTTTCCCGACGATGAAGACACTAGACAAATAAAGTCAGTAGAATCAAGGGTTTCAGCCATTTCGAGTCTCCAGTTTACATCAATTTGACATCAAATTGACATCGCTTGGTAGACTAATATAGACTGAAAATCATATATTTAAAAGATTATTTT